>NZ_JBEZZB010000163.1:21298-23053 GCF_040638955.1 Actinoplanes sp. NPDC024001 | reverse complement strand
CGCCTCGTCCCAACCCTGCACCTGCTCAACCGTGACCACGTCCGGGAAACGATCCAGAACTACTCGAAGTAGTGATCCGCCGTAGCAGTACTAGGAGGGTGGGGCGCCGGCCGCGAGAGTGGCGGCCGGCGCGGGATCGGACTGTGGTCAGGGCTGTCGGTGGCCGCCGTCGGGCGGCCGGGAGTATGTCCGGCCCCGCCGGCCGCAAGGGCGCGGCCGGCGGGGCCGTGTCTTGTGCCGTCACTCGCCTGGGTCATCTGCTCACCCCGTCCGATCAGCCCGCGACGACCCGGCCGGTGAAGGCCGCCAGGTTCGTCAGCGCCCGGTCGACGCGCTCGGCCAGGCTGAGGGTCTCCTCGCGGCGCACCAGGCGCATCTTCGGCTGGCGCTTGCCGCGCAGGTAGAGCGAGCAGGCCAGGTCGGCGCAGATGTACTCACCGACGGTGTTGCCGTTGCGCCCGGCCGGGCCGGCCAGGGGAGCGACGAACAGCGCCACCCCGGAGGCGGCATGGTCGGTCAGGCAGATCCGGCACATGCTCGACCGCAACGCGCTGACCTTGCGCTCTGACGGCCGGCGCAACACCATGCCGGTCGGACCGTCCGCGCCCGGCACGACCAGCAGCGCCCGTTGCGGGGCGCCGGGGTCGGTCCAGCCGAGGAAGTCCAGGTCGCTCCACGGGACGCTGCCGTCCGCGAAGCCCGCGGGCAGTTTGATCCGGCTCGCCTCGCCCTTGCTGCAGTTGACGAAGGAGGCGCGGATCGCCCGCTCATCGAGTGGTTCCATGCGGGCAAGCTAGCCCGGCGCAGGCTTCGAGATCACCCGATTTTTCCGGTGCGACGGCTCCATCGGCCTGATCAAAATCGGGCAGATCGGCCGATGTTCTACCAAAATCAATTTTGCTCCAACGGACCGCCTGTGCGACATGCCGGAAGAAAGATGATTAATGTCCCCGGGGTGACAAATATCGTCGCGGTGGATAATCCTCCGGAAATCAATCCCGAGCCGAATAATAACGACCTCCAGAACAGCACCGTCTTTATCGCGATATCGATTTTCTCCGCCCTCGTCGCCCTGGCCGGCACCCTCACGGCGATGACCGGAGCGGGCTGGCTGCTGCTGTTGGCGGTGGCGCCCTGGGTGATGCTGTTTCCGGCCTGGTCCCGGTGGACCGGCTGGCGTCACATGTTCGCCGGGCTGATCAGCCTGTCGGCGGTGGCGGCCCTCCTCACCGTGGTGGTGTTCGACCGGACGGGGGAGACCTCGCCGGAGCCGCCGGACGCAGCCAAGGCGGAATTCTCCGTCGACGACCGTAAGGGGGAGGTCCCGCGCTGCACGGAGCTGACCGGTCAGATCCGCGATGTCCCGGCTGGTCTGCACCCGTGGCTCGCGTGGCGTGGAGCCGGACACAATTGGTATCTGAAGAAGGTGGACTTCGTCGACGGCGGGAAATACCGGCTGGATCTGCGAATGGGCGCAGAGAGTCAGAAAGGCACCGCATTCGTCGTCAAGCCGATTCTGGTTTCGACCGCGGTCCACGACGTTCTGCAGGACGTGCAGGCGAGCACCAAGGCTACGCCGATACTCCGGGCGCTGCCCTCGCACAGCGGGAACTTCGCCGCCGTCGAGGTGGAGCGCGGCGAGAACAACTGCCCGAACTGACGGCCGCGCCGGCCCGCTCCCCGCCCCGGCGGGCCGCCCGCCGCCCCACCACAGACACCCCCCCGCCGCGCCGCGGGGCCGACCCGGGCACCACC
>NZ_JBEZZB010000163.1:0-21288 GCF_040638955.1 Actinoplanes sp. NPDC024001 | reverse complement strand
GCTCACACTGCCCCGCGGTGGGGGTGGCGCGGGCCAACAACCCCGCCCCTAACGCCGGGCGGCGCGGCCCCGCTCCGCGCGGAGCGGGCCGGCGCGCAGCTCAAGCGGAGACAGCCGGGCGTCGAGCCGGTGCGCGCAGCGTGACCGCCGCAATCCCCAGCCACACCATGTCGACCGCGAGGACCACACGCTCCACCAGGCCGACCACCGGCGTCCCGGCCACCGTCAGCGACGGCCCGTCCATCACGTCACCGAGCACCACGAACAGGGCCGCCGTCGCGACCACCGACGCCGCGGTGAGACCGATCAGCACCCCACGCCGATGCGAGAGCGCAGCAGCCCGGGTGAGCAGCACCGCCGCCACCGGGAACGCCGCCAGCGCCACCCACGCCGCCGTGCCGTGCACCATTTCGGACACCGACGGCCGCGACCACCGCCCCGGCGGGTCGGCCGGGAACAGCCCGGCCACCAGCAACCCGCCCGCCCACACCGCCAGCGCCCAGCGGCCCGGCCCCCGCACCATCGCGGCGAGCACCGCCGAGGCCAGCCCGATCCCGAGGATCGCCACCGTGATCAGCCAGCCGGCGTTCCCGTTGACATACCGGCTGACGGTCTCCGACACCGGGCTGTACCGCGGGTTGACGACATCCGCCGTGACGATCGCTGCGGCGGCAACAGCCAGGGGCACCCGGATCACCATGTTGTTCATGGCCGCAGACGTTAGGAGCGTGCGGACCCCGCGCGCGTCGTCCGCACGCAGTCACTCGCGCCTACACCGGTCGGTGTACGCGCTACGCGATCGGGCATGGTGGTCCCTATGGCAACGATTCTGATCACCGGCTCCAGCGACGGCATCGGCCGGCACACCGCGGCCACCCTCGTTGAGCAGGGGCACCGCGTGGTGCTGCACGGGCGTAACGAACGGCGCGCCGACGAGGCGTACAAGGCGGTTCCGGGCGCCGCGGCCGTGGTCGTCGGCGACCTCGCGTCGCTCGCCCAGACCCGGGACCTGGCCCGGCAGGCCGCCGAGACCGGCCCGTACGACGCGGTGATCCACAACGCCGGGATCGGAGGCGGGCAGAGCGCCCCGGTGATCACCGAGGACGGCCTCGAGCGGATCTTCCAGGTGAACACGCTGGCGCCGTACCTGTTGACCGCTCTGCTGCCGGCGCCGGACCGCCTGGTCTATCTGACCTCGGGGTTGGAGGCGAACGGCCGGCCCCACCTGGACGACCTGCAGTGGCGGTCCCGCCCGTGGAACGGCATGCAGGCCTACAGCGACTCGAAGCTGTACGACGTGATGCTCGCCTTCGCGGTCGCCCGACTGTGGCCGGGCACCCTCAGCAACGCCGTCGACCCGGGCTGGATCCGTACCCGAATGGGTGGGCCTGGCGCGACCGACGACCTGCCGGAAGGTGCCGAGACGCAGGTGTGGCTCGCCACGTCGCCGGAGCCGCAGGCGACGGTGACGAGCCACTACTTCAAGCGCCGTCAGGCGCTGACCGCCCACCCGCAGGCCTACGACGAGGACCTGCAGGACGAGCTGCTGCGGCGCTGCGCCGACCTGACCGGGGAGACGATCACGCCTCGTTGAGCGGGCCGGTCGGCAGGTTGCGGCGCAGCACCTTGCCGGTGGGGTTGCGCGGCAGTTCGTCGACGAACACCACGTCGCGGGGCACCTTGTAGCGGGCCAGGCTCGCCTTCACGTGGTCCCTGATCTGCTGCGGGTCGCGGGCCGACGTCTCGGTCGGCACGATGAACGCGCGCAACCGCTTGCCGAACTCGGGGTCGTCGACGCCGATGACGACTGCCTCGACGACGTCGTCGCGTTCGGCGAGCAGGTTCTCCACCTCGACGGGGTAGACGTTCTCGCCGCCGGAGATGACCATGTCGTCGTCGCGGCCGTCGATGAACAGCAGGCCCTCGTCGTCGAAGTGGCCCTGATCGCCGGTGGCCATGTACCCGTCGATGATCTGCTTGTGCTGCCCGTCGGTGTAACCCTCGAACGGGATGCCGGTGCGCACGAACACCCGCCCGTGCGTGTGCGGCTCGTCGATGCGCCGGTTGTCGTCGTCGAAGAGCGCGACGTGCACGGTGACCGGCGGTTTCCCGACGGTGCCGGGGGCGCGGCGGGACTCGGCCGGCTGGGCCACCGCGGCCACGGCCACCTCGGTCGAGCCGTACACGTTGTAGATCACGTCGCCGAACTGCTCGTGGAAGCGGGCGGTCAGCTCGGGCGCCAGGGCGGAACCGGCGACGAACACGGTCTTCAGCGACGAGGTGTCGTACTTGTTGATGATGTCCGGGCCGAGGGCGAGGATGCGGGTGAGCATCGTCGGGACCGCGACCAGCATCTGCGCCCGGTGTTCGGCGATCGCCTGCAGGATGCGCTCGGCGTCGAAGCGGCGCAGCAGCACCGCGTGGTTGGCCAGCGACAGCCCGACGGTCCAGGCGCCGAAGCCGGTGCTGTGGAACAGCGGGGACGCGATCACCGCCGCGCCCTGCCGGGGGAACGGGATGCGGTCCGCGATCAGCGCGCTGGCCAGCGGCGACACCTTGGTCCGCGGGGCGCCCTTGGGCAGCCCGGTGGTGCCGCTGGTGAGGATGATGAACCCGCCCGGCCGGTCCGGCAGCGGCAGCGGCGTGGTGCGGTGCGCGGCGATCAGCTCGTCGATCGTCGGCACCAGCCCGGAACCCCAGGTCAGATAGCGGGGGATGTCGTCGGGCAGCCCGTCGACGAGCTCGGCGAACTCCTCGTCGTAGAGCACCACCCGCACGTTCTCCCGGGCCACCACCTCGGCCAGCTGCTGTTTCGCCATGCCGGTGTTCATCAGGGCCAGGCGCAGGGTGGCCCGGGCGACGCCGCTGATCGCCAGCACCAGCCCGCGGTGGTCGCGGGCGAGGACCCCGACGACCGAGCGGTCCGGCAGGCCGAGCTTCTTCAGGGCGTGGGCGAGCGCGTTCGACTGCTCGTCGAGCTGCCGGTAGGTCATGGTGCCGCGTTCGTCGGTGACCGCGGGCAGGTCGGGATGCTCGGCGGCCGCCTTCATGATCAGGGCGGCCTGCGGGCCGAGACGGGAGTTGTTGACGGCCGCGCGCACCAGCCGGCGCGGGCTCAGCAGGTTGACGATGCCGATCTGATGCATGCGCAGGACGGCTCGCAAGTTCTCGATCATGGAAGGTCCTTCCAGACGGGTGCGCGCTTCTCGGCGTACGCGCGGATGCCCTCGACGGCGTCCGCGGAGCCGATCACCTCACCGGCGATGCCGGCGAGCCGGTCGAAGGCCTCCGCGGTGCTCCAGTCCCGGTGCTCGTCGGCGATCCGCTTGGACAGGAACACCGCGAGGGGCGCGTTCGCCGCGATGTCGTGAGCCAGTTCGAGGGCGGTTTCCAGGGCCTTGCCGGACGGGGTGACGCGGTTGATCAATCCGAGGTCGTACAGGCGGCGGGCCGGCATCGGGTTGCCGGTCAGCGCGAGTTCCAGGGCGATGCTGCGGGGCAGGTTCTGCGCCAGCCGCAGCACACCGCCGGCGGCGGCGACCAGGCCGCGTTTGACCTCCGGGATGCCGAACGAGGCGTCCTCGGCGGCCACGATCAGGTCGGCGGCGAGCGCCAGCTCGCACCCGCCGGCCAGGGCGGCGCCCTCCACCGCGGCGATCAGCGGCTTGCGCGGCGGCCGCGCGGTCAGGCCGAGCAGGCCACGGCCCTCGGTCACCGGATATTCGCCGCGAGCGGCGGCCTTCAGATCCATCCCGGAACAGAAGGCAGTGTCACTTCCGGTCAGCACGGCGACGCGTGCTTGCGGATCGCTTTCGTACGCGTCGACAGCGCGCTCGAGGGCCCGGGCGGTCGCGAGGTCCACGGCGTTGCGGGCCGCGGGGCGGTTGAGCCGGATCACCGTGACCGGGCCGTGCCACTCCACCAGCACCGGGGGCTCACCGGCCGGCGGCAGGGCGGCGGGGGTGGTGTCGGTGACGGTGAACCCGTCCGCGGTGACGGCGAGCTGCCAGCCGAGCGGGTCCTCGGTGAGCAGCCGGTCGATCAGCGCGCGGTCGGTGACCCGGCGCACCACCCGGTCGCCGTTCGGGGTGATCGCGGTGATGATGCCGGCCTCCGGCTCGCCGTCCCGGCCGTAGGGGACCGTGCAGGCCTCCAGCACGGCCGGGCCGGTCCACGCGGAGTCGACCTTGCGGGCGGCCGGACGGGGCAGGCGCAGGTCGGCGTCGATGTCGCGGTACTCGCGGTGCGGCGGACGGGCGGACAGGACGGTGGCGGCGTGCTTGGTCAGGTACCAGCCGAGGGCGGTGGCCAGGCCGTACTCCTCCGGGTCGGCACGCAGCAGCGGGACCAGGTTGGCCACGGCGTGACTGGTGTAGTTGTTGCCGGGGCCGCCGGCGAAGGTCAGCCCGCCGGTGACGGTCAGCGGACGGTCCGGGTCGTCGAGCGGCAGGCCCAGTTCGGCGGCGCCGATCTCGATCGCGGACGGGAAGCAGGCGTACAGGTCGATGTGCCGGACGTCGTCGATGGACAGGCCGGTGTGCTCCAGCACGGCCGCGCCGTTGGCCCGGATCGCGGGCGAGGAGGCCAGGTCGTTGCGCTCGGTGACGAACCATTCGTCGGTGGCGTGCGCGCCGGCGTGCACGAACACCCAGCGGTCCTGCGCGACGCCGGCCGCCTGCGCGGCGGCGGCGCTGCACACGATCAGGCCGCTGGCCTGGTTGACGCTCAAATTCGCGGTCAACAGCTTGGGGTACGGGGCGGAGATCGGCCGGTTGTCGGCGCTGGGGGTGGCCAGATCGCCGGGGGAGTGCTGTTCCGGGCGCCACGCGTGCGGGTTGGCGGCGGCGATCGTGGAGAAGCGGGACCAGAGTGCGGTGATGCGGCGCTGATGCTCGTCGGGGGAGAGGCCGAGCCGCCCGCGGATGGCCGACTCGATCAGCGCGTAGACGTAGATCGGGGCGACCAGGCCGGCGGCGATCTCCACGTCGGTGTTGGGGGTGGTGTCGACGCCGACGGTGCGGGCCGGGGCCGTACCCTCCGGCTGGGTGGGCCAGGCGAGGTCCTGGCCGGAGCGTTCGGCGGCGGCCGCGGTGGCGGCGGCCTCGGCGCCGCCGAGCAGGGCGATCTCGACGTGGCCGGCGGCGATCGCGGCGGCCGTGTCGTTGAGCAGGCGCAGCGAGCCGTCGCCGCCGAAGATGCTGGTCTGCACGGTCTCGGTGGGCTTCGCGCCGACCGCGTCGGCGATCAGTGCGGCACCGTCCGGGTACTGCCAGGAGACGCTGGCGACGTAGCCGACGGAGTCGGCCGCGGCCAGCAGCGCCGCCGCAGAGAACCCGCCGGAGCTGGACTCTGAGCCGGGCTCCGGGTCCGGAACGGCGTCCCGGGCGGCAAGCCGCAGGGCACGCACCGCCAGCGAGACCGGGTCGCCGTCGTGAGGATCGGTGGAGCGTTCGGAGACCTGCCCGACCCCGATGATCACCGGGGTCCACGGGTCGATGTCCTGGCCGCTGCGCTCATGCCGGATCGGTGCCGGCTTGGCGCGAGTGGAAGCTGGGCGAGTGCGGGCGTTCTCGGCGGCCGAGGCATTTCCGGTGGCGGCCACGGTGCCACCGCCCGGCGACCCGGCCATCGACGGTTGTGCGACCACCGTCGCCAGGCGCTGCAGGGACTTCTGCATGGCCTCGGCCAGGTTGCGGGCCACCATCGGCCCGAGCGGCCCGTCAGCCGTCCCACCCTCGACACCGCCGTCCACCCGCACCAGCGTGCCGGTGCCGCTCGGCGTCAGCGACAGGTAGAACCCCACGACGATCCCCATCGGACCGGTGCCGTCCAGCCACACCGTACGAGGAGTCTCCAGGCCCACCACTGACCAGCGCACCTCGGTCGGCATGCCCATGAGTTTGACGCGCTGCGCGAAGCGCGCGCCGACCTCGATGCCGCCCGGCGGCGTCCCCGGCCAGCCGGTGTGCATGACCAGCCAGTCAGACATCCGGGCCGGCTCGGACAGCACCGCGAAGACCTGCTCCGGCGACGCCGCGATCTCCGCTGACGCGGTGTAGGGGTAGGCCAGTTCGCGCGGCGGGGCGATCGGCGGGGGCGCGGCCGGCGCCTCCGCCCGGCGGCCGACCCGGCTCGCCACCGCCCCGGCCACAGCCACGCCCACGGCGATCCCGGCGCGCAGTCGACTCAGCATCGACGTCCCCCTAACAGTCTGGCGTGACGGTAAACGCGTGAGCTGCGTCACGGCAAGTGCTGATCAAATTCGGCGCAGACAAAACTAACCGTCACGTCGTACGGTAAGTGCGTGGCAGAACAGAGCAGGCGCACACAGGCGCAGCGCAGCGAGGCGACCCGGGCCAAGATCCTGGACGCCACCGTGCAGTGCCTCGTCGAGCGTGGCTACGCCGAAACCACCACCACCGAGGTGCTCGGCCGCGCCGACGTCCCCCGCGGCACCCTGCTGCACCACTTCCCGACCAAGGTCGACCTGCTGGTCGCCGCCGTGCAGCACGTCGCCCGCCGCCGCCTCGACGGTCTCGCCGCCGAGATCGGGACCGTGCCCGCCGGGGCCGAACCACTCGACGCCTTCATCGACGCGGTCTGGCGGCACTTCTCCTCGCCGATCTTCTGGGCCGCCCTGGAGCTGTGGAACGCCGCCCGCACCGACGCGGCGCTGCGTGACGCCCTGGTCCCCGTCGAGAAGGAGATCTTCGGAACGCTGCGCGAGCACGCCCGCAAACTGCTCGACGACGACCCGCGCGTGGACACGGTCGTGCACTTCACCTTCGAGGTGCTCACCGGCCTGGCCATGACCGGCATCGTCAGCGGCGACCTGGCCCGCCGCGAACTGCTCATCCGGCGGTGGAAACGTGCCGCCGCCGTCCTGCTCGGCCGCCGAGCCCCGGAAAACCTGGTCGAACGTCCCGCAAAGGAGCGTCCGTGACGTATACCAACCCCTTCGACACCCCCGAACGCCACGCCCTGCGTGACGCCATGCGCCAGTTCGTCACGCGGGAGATCCACCCGTACCTCGCCGACTGGGAGAAGGCCGGCGAGATCCCCCGCGACCTGCACGACCGCGCCGCCAAGGCCGGCCTCTACGGGATCGGCTTCCCCGAGGAACACGGCGGCGAGGGCGGCGACACGGTCGACACCGTGGTCGCCACCGAGGCGTTCCTGGAGGCCGGCGGCTCGTCCGGCTGCCACGCCGCGCTGTTCACCCACGGCATCGCACTGCCGCACATGATCGCCACCGGCGACAGCGCGCTGATCGACCGGTTCGTGCGGCCCGCCCTGGCCGGGGAGAAGGTCTGCTCGCTCGGCATCACCGAACCGGACGCCGGCTCCGACGTGGGGTCGCTGCGCACCACCGCGGTCCGCGACGGCGACGACTACGTGGTCAACGGCGCCAAGATGTTCATCACCTCCGGCACCCGCGCCGACTTCGTCACCACCGCGGTGCGCACCGGCGGGCCGGGCGCGTCCGGCGTCAGCCTGCTGGTCATCGAGAAGGGCACGCCCGGCTTCACGGTGTCCCGCAAGCTCGACAAGATGGGCTGGCTCTGCTCCGACACCGCCGAGCTGTCGTTCGCCGACTGCCGGGTGCCGGCCGCCAACCTGATCGGGCCGGAGAACGCCGGGTTCCTGCTGATCGCGCAGGTCTTCGTGCCGGAGCGGATCATCGCCGCGGTGCACGCCTACGCCACGGCGCAGCGCTGCCTGGATCTGACGCTGGCGTACGCACGTGAGCGCCAGACGTTCGGCAAGCCGCTGATCGCCCGGCAGGTGGTGCAGCACAAACTCGTGCAGATGCGCCAGCGCATCGAGCTGGCCCGGGCGTACACCCGGGAAGTCGCCATCCGCCATGCCGGCGGCGAACAGGTCATCGGTGAGGTGTGCCTGGCCAAGAACGCCGCCGTCGACGCCTGCAAATACGTCGTCGACGAGGCCGTCCAGCTGCACGGCGGCATGGGCTACATGCGCGAGAGCGAGGTCGAGCGGCACTACCGCGACACCCGCATCCTGGGCATCGGCGCCGGCGCCACCGAGGTGATGACCGACCTGGCCGCGAAGATGTTCGGTTACGGCCGCTGACGGGTAGCACTCCTATGTGGACCTGCAGGCCCGTGCCGACCGCCGCTTCCGGATCTTCACGTTCGCCGTCCTGCTGAGCGTGGTGCTCGCCGGCGCCCTCGGTTTCGCCGCCGGCGCCGGCGCGTGGACCGGCCGTTCCGCGCTGATCGTCGGGGCGGTCCTGTTCGGTCTCGTCGCCCTGATGGGCGGCGCCATGGCCCTGATGATGCGCTACGCCCGGCGCCGCACCGGCACCGCGGTGTCGCCGCTGTGGGGCGCCGACCGCAAGACCCGGCAGCGGGCGGTCCGCGCCGTCAAGGACCAGGAGGAGCCGGCCGGTGAGCTCGGCCGGCTCGCCCTGGCGGAGGCGAACCGCAGCCTCAAACTCGCGCCGGTGGTCACCGTCCTCATGGTCATCGCCGCCACGCTGGCGCTGGCCGGCGCGGCCCTGCAGCTCGCCGACGGTGACCTCGGCCGCGCCGCGCTGGCCGCCGTACCGGTGCCGCTGTGGATCGCGGTCGCCGTCCAGCAGCTCATCTTCCGCCGCCGGGCCCGCGCCTACCTGGCCCGCTACGGCAGCGCCGGGTGACCGCCGCCGCGAACCGTCGTTTCCGGATCGTCGCGCTCATCTTCGGCCTGCTGATCCCGCTCGCCCTGGGCGGCGGGGTGCTCGCACCGGCTTCGGCGGCGACGCTCGCATCGGCCTCGTCCTGCTGGCGAGCCTGGTCGGCATGATCAGCCTGTTCGGTCTCCTCGGGATGCTGATCGTCGGCGCCACCTTTGTCTCCCCGCCGCTGTGGGGCGCCGACGGCCAGACCCGCAAGCAGGTCGCCCTCACCATCAGGGTCCACCGCCGGCGCGCACGCACGTTCCTGGCCCGGCACGGCGACAACCGCAGCGGTACGTCTGACACCTCACCAACCGCAGCCACCCCTCCCGTGGCTCCCCGCGAGCCAGGCTCCTGGTCCCGGCCGTAGCCCGACCGCCGGGCGTAAGCACGTGCGGATCCCGGCGGGGCTCCCTACGGTGAGAGGTGACATCGACGTCATCCGATCCGGGAGCCGCCGTGAGACCCACGATCGCCCTGTTCGCCACCGCCGCTGTGCTCGCCACCGGCCTGTCCGCGACACCCGCCGCAGCCGCACCCGCCGCTACCACCGCGCAGACGCTGGCCACCCAGGTGCCGCGCGATCTCGTACCGGCCCGTCCCAGCCCCACCGACGTGCGCAAGGCCCTGACCAAGATCTCCCGCGCCAGCGACGGCCGGGTCCGTCTCGGCGTCATCGGCCGCAGCAACGAGGACCGCCCGCTGCGCCTGGCCAGCGTCGGCACCGGCCGGACCCGCCTGCTCTACGTCACCCAGCAGCACGGCGACGAGCCGCTCGGCACCCCCGCCGCGATCCGCGCCCTGTGGGCCCTCGGCGTACCCGACACCGCCTGGCACCGCCACCTGCTGCGCCGGATCACCCTCGACATCGTCGTCCAGGCCAACCCCGACGGCGCCGTGCGCAACCAGCGCTACAACCACGACCCGTCCGCCACCGGCGACTACGCCGAACCCGGCGTCGGCTACGACATCAACCGCTTCCACAACCCGCTGACCCCGATCGCCGACAATCCCGTGCCGGAGTCCCGGGCCGTCCTGCGCCTGTGGCACCGCACCCAGCCGCGAATCGTCGTCGACTACCACATGCAGGGCCGCTACCTGCAGCCCGACGGCGAGGAGACCACCGCCTCGGTGCTGTGGCCGACCAGCCCGCTGGTCTCCTCCCGCGCCGTCACCGCCGGCCGCCAGCTCACCGTCGTCAACTACGAGGCGATGACCCGCCTGGCCGGCGCCAACGTGACCCGCTACCCCGGCGGCGACTACGAGGGCATCGCCCGCAACGCCTACGGCATCCTCGGCAGCGCCTCGCTGCTGGTGGAACTCTCCGACCTGCCCGAGGATCAGACCGAACTCCAGATCCGCTCCGCGTTCGTCTCCATGCTCGCCACCGCCCAGACCGCCGCCGACGGCTCCCTGTGGCGCGTCGACCCGGCCCGCGCCGACCAGATCCCGGCCCGCGGCCCCGCGCTGCCCGGCGCCCTCTCCACTCTCGCCCGCGCCGACGCCGCCTAGCTCAACGGTGCGTGAGGGAGCGATCCCGCTCCCTCACGCACCGCAGCCGATCCCGGCGGCTCGTCCGGCTCAGGAGTCGGAGGGCAGTTCCCGGCGGCCGAACTCGATGGTGTCGAGGTCGCCGTGGAACTGGTCGGTGTCCACGTCGCTCTGCTCGGCGCGGATCCGCTTGCCGCCGATCACCACCGCACCGCTGGGCAGGATGTCCCGCAACTTGGCCGTCTGCTGCCGGGGCGGCAGCACCTGCTGCCCGGTCCGGGCGTCATCCACCCGGATCTGGAACAGCACGGGCGACAGGCGTACGCAGGTCACCCTGTACCACCGCCCCACGCTGAACCGGAAGTTCTCGTCACCCGCTCCCAGCAGCACGAAGTCCGTCCCGTCCGACCACCGGCAGGACGGCCGCCCGGCGTCCACCTGCAGCTTCCACTGGCTGATCCCGGCCCCCGCCGCCCCGAACTGGAACACGTTCATCCCCGCCGCGTCCGACGGCGTCTCGGTGAGCCGGATGTCCGCCCCGTAGACGAACCGCCCGTGCCCGTCATCCGCCGGCACCAGCGTGACCGTCCGAACCGGCTGAATGATCGCCTGCGGACAGGGCGCGGTGGTGCAGCTCCCACCCGGGAACCGCAGGAACGGATTGCCGTCGGCCTCGGTCACGGCCGTGACCGCCCCGCCGCCCCCGGTCCGGATCTCTCCCGGCAGATCGTTCCCGCTGCTGTCGGCCACCCGGGTGGCCGAAACCAGCCCGCCCTCGTATCGCAGCTGCAGAACCCCCGGCGGTGGGGCGGCGACCGCACTGCCCCCAGCGGCCACCAGCACAGCCGAGGAAACCCCGGCAAACACAGTTCGCACAAACCTCATGCCGTCGAAGTCCAGCCCACCGCCGCCGTCACGACCAGGGTGATCGTCGCAAACCGCCCAACTCCTACCCGCCGGAGTTAAACCGGACGGCTGACCCGGTCGCCCTCCCGTGTCCACACCGAGCCACCTTCACCTCCCACCTGTCCGTGCCGGCCCACACCCCACCCACCGTGCCACCCGCCCGTCCCCTGCCGCCCGGCCGTCTTTCCTGCTTCTTTGTGCTGGCGCGCGGCCTGCCCGCCTGTGTCCTGCCGGCTCGGCTGTGCCGACCTGGCACCGTCCGGATCGTTGCCTGTCGGCGGTGTCCTTCGAACCTGGTGAGTGCTGGGACGGGGACTGACCAGCTGGGTCCGTGCGTCCCGGACATGGGCCCCGGGACTGTGTCCGTGCCTAACCGATCTCTGCTGGACCGGTGCCTGCCGATCCGGTCGGTGCTGGCAGCTTGTCGGCGGGAACGCGGGGTTCCGCAGGTCCGGCCATAGCCGATCGAGGGCCGCGCCGGCCGCCGAGTGCCCGGCCGAAACCGGCCAATGCGGCCAGCAGGGCGAGCGCCGAGGCGATGGCCGGCGTGGCGTAGCCGGTGTGGGCGTCGGCGACCTCGACCACCCAACCGCCGACAGAAGCCCCCGCTGAGATGCCGATCAGCAGACCCGTGTTGGTCAGCGTCATGCCCTCGGTGATCCGCGACGGTGGCACCAGCTCGTGAACCAGCGTCATGCTCGTGATCATGGTTGGTGCGGTGGCGAGCCCGGCGATGAACAGCAGCACCCCGAGCGTCCAGACATCGTCGGCGAGCAGCACGGGCTGCAGCAGCAGCGCCATGGCCGCCACGCAGATCAGGAACCGCACCGCTGTCGTGCCCCGCAGTCGAAGCGTGCCGAACGCCAGACCGGCCAGCGCCGACCCTCCGGCCAACAGGCCCAGAATCACCCCGGCGGCGGCCGGCCGGCCCAGCGACTCGGTGTACGCCACGGTGACCACCTCCATGCTGCCGAAGACCGCCCCGGTGAACAGGAACGTCACGGTGATCTCCAGAACCCCGCGGACCCGCAGCGGTGAACGGCCGCGCTCACGAACCGCATGAACCTTGGGCTGCGTGCGCCGCTGAGCCGCGAATGCCAGTGAACCCGTCACATACAGCACCAGGCTGACGATCATCCCGGCCTGCGGGGCCACCGACGTGCACAGCAGCGCCGCGACCACCGGCCCGAGCATGAAGCACAGCTCGTCGATCGACTGTTCCAGAGCGTTGGCGCTGTGCAGCAGTGCCGGCCGATCCCGGTACAGGGCCGCCCACCGCGCCCGGGCCATCGCACCCGTGTTCGGACTGACCGAGGCGCCGACATAGGCCGCGAACAGCGTCCAGACCGGGACGTCCGCGCCCGCCAGGAACGCCAGCGCACCACCCGCGGTCGCCGACACCAGCGTGGTCGGCACCAGCATCCGGGCCTGGCCGTAACGGTCCACCATCCGCCCGACCCACGGCCCGGCGACCGCGATGGCCGCCAGCCCCGCCGCCGACACGGAACCGGCCAGAGCGTACGAATCCCGCAGCGTAGCCACCATGATCACGACGCTGACCCCGAACATCGAGATCGAGAACCGAGCCGGCAGCGCCGCAACGGTGAACGCCACCGTCCCCGGTGCCTCGAACAGGCGACGATACGACGCGAACACGGGCACCCCTAAAGATCAGCAACCCGCCGATGCTCCCGCGATTCCCACCCGGTGTCACCCGGATTACCACCGCATCCCCACACCCTGCCCCGGTGCCCGGGATGCGACCCCACCGGCGGCCCTCTGCCGCAAGCGAGGCAGCCATGATCACGCAGCACCGAAGCCCTCGTCCCAGCCCATCTCCCCACGCCGACCGCCAAGTTCCCGATCTGACCGCCAGCCGCCCGGCCTGGCTGCGCTTGAGGGCTGCCTTGGCCCGCTCGATCCGACACTGACCGCCAGCCGCCCGGCCCGGCTGCGCTGGGGAGCTTCGTCGGCGGGCTCAAGTCGGTGCTGGCCGTCAGCCGCCCGGCCCGGCTGCATTTGAGCGCTGCTTTGGCCGGCTCGGACCGACACTGGCCGTCAGCCGCCCGGCCCGGCTGCGTTCGAGGGCTGCTTTGGCCGGCTCGAGCCGGTGCTGGCCGTCAGCGGGCTGGCCCGGCTGCGCTTGTGGGCTGCCTTGGTCGGCTCGGACCGACACTGACCGCCAGCCGCCCGGTTCGGCTGCGCTGGGGAGCTTCGTCGGCGGGCTCAAGTCGGTGCTGGCCGTCAGCCGGCTGGCTCGGCTGCGTTTGAGGGTTGCCTTGGCCGGCTCGGAGCGGTGCTGGCCGTCAGCCGGCTGGTCCGGCTGCGTTTGAGGGCTGCCTTGGCGGGCTTGGACCGACACTGGCCGTCAGCTGGCCGGCCTGGCAGTACCTGAGCTGGCTCGGCCCGTCCCACCGACACTGACCGCCAGCCGATTTGCCGGGCTGTGTCTGGGCGTTGCTTTGGCCGGGCTCAAAACGACGCTGACGGTTCGTGGGCTGCCTGAACGCGGTAGCCGGCGGGGCAGAGCGGGGTTGCTGGCCCTGACTGACGGGGGCGCGGCGGGGATGGTGCGGATGTCTGCGCCGAAGGCCGGGGGTTGGGGCGTGCTTACGCCCGGCGGGCGCGCTGGGGCCGGGACCCGAAGCCTGGATCGCGCTGATGCCACGGGAGGAGTAGCCGCGGTTGGGGAGATGTAGCCCGTACCGTGACGGGTTTTGATCGGCGCGCTGCGCCGGTGGTTGCCTTCCGGAGCCCAGGGCGATAGACAGTTGTGGTTTCTTGGAACTGAAGACTGTGGAGGGTGCGCCGTGACGGGACCGACCGATTGGGTGCCGGCCGGGATCGACGTTGATCAGCCCAGCGCCGCGCGGGTGTATGACTACTTTCTCGGCGGGGCGCACAACTTCGCGGTGGACCGGGCGCTGGCGGAGCAGATCGCGGCGATGACGCCGAACATCGGGGAGACCATGCGGTCCAACCGGGTGTTCCTGCGGCGGGCCGTGCGCTACCTGGCGGGGCAGGGGATTCGGCAGTTCCTGGACATCGGGTCGGGGATTCCCACCGCGGGCAACGTGCACGAGATCGCGCTGGAGGCGGCGCCGGGCGCGAGTGTCGTCTATGTCGACATCGACCCGGTGGCGGTGGAGCACAGCCGGGCCATCCTGGCGGGGGTGGACCGCACCGGGGTGATCTGCGCCGACGTGCGCGACGTGGAGCGGGTCATCAGCGAGAGCGAGAAGCTGGGGCTGATCGACTTCAGCCAGCCGGTGGCGGTGCTGCTCGCCGGGGTGCTGCACTTCGTGCCCGACTCGGACGACCCGGCGGGTGTGGTCGCCGCGCTGCGGGACGCGGTCGCGCCGGGCAGTTACCTGCTGATCTCGCACGCGACCGCGGACGGTCAGCCGCCGGAGGTGATCGAGGCGCAGCGGCTGTCGGGGCGCACCGCCACCGAGATCGTGCTACGCGACGGGGCGGGGATCACCGCCTACTTCGACGGGTTCACGCTGGTGGACCCGGGTCTGGTGTTCATCCCGCAGTGGCGGCCGGACCCGGGCGACGAGGTCGACGAACACCCGGAGCGGGTGGGCGCCTACGCCGGCGTCGGCATCAAGAACTAGATGCCTCCGCAGGACGCCGCCGGGCGGGCTGTTTTCGCCCGGCGCTGGCGTCGGCGCGTGGCCCGGGCCGGGTTCGTGCCGATGGATCACGGTGAGCTCGGCAAGCTGCTGCGCCGGCTCACCGGCAGGCTGTGTGTGCTGCTGCGGGCCCCGCGGTTCGATCCGCGGGCCGCCGGGGAGATCGGGGCCGCGCTGGTCGGCGCGCACCTGACCGAGCCGGCGGTGCTCGCCGCGACCGTGTCGGTGATCGGTGACCACCTGGTCGCCGCGGCGGGCGCGGGACCGGGGCACCGGGAGCGGGTCGTGCAGATCCAGGGCGCGGTGGCCGCCGGATACGTCCGGGCGCTGCGCGCGGCCACCATGGCCGAGCAGGAACGTCTCAACCGGGCCGTGCTGGACGCGCACGCCACCGCCGAGCGGGCGCTGCGCACCAGCGAGGAACACCTGCGGGCGGTCTTCGACAACGCCGCCGTCGGCATCGGCGTCAGCAGCATGGACGGCCGGATCGTACGGGTCAACCAGGCCTTCGCCGACCTGCTCGGATACCCGGTCGAGGAGATGTGCGGGCTGCTCGTGCCGCAGCTGACCCACCCGAGCGACCCGCCTGACATGTGGCGCCTCTACGACGAGATGATCCGCGGCGACCGCGACCACGTGCGCCTGGAGAAGGCCTACTACCGCAAGGACGGCGCGGTCGTCCGCACCGACATGACCGCCTCACTGATCCGCGACGAGCACGGCGCACCCGAGTTCACCATCGCGATGGTGCAGGACATCACCGACCGGCTGCGCCTGCAGGACCGGCTGGAGCATCAGGCCAACCACGACCCGCTCACCGGCCTGCCGAACCGCGCCATGATCGCCGCCCACCTGGACCGGATCTTCGCCGGCGCCACCCGGGTCGGGCTCTGCTACCTGGACCTCGACGGCTTCAAACGGGTCAACGACACGCTCGGCCACCAGGTCGGCGACGAGCTGCTGGTGGCGGTCGCGCAGCGCCTGGCCGCCTGCGCGGGCGAGCCGGGCCGGGTGGCCGGGCGGATGAGCGGCGACGAGTTCGTGCTGGTCGTCGCCGACCCGGACGGGCCGCAGGAGCTGTCCGCCCTGGCTGAGCGGCTGCTCGCCGCGCTGACCCGGCCCTACCAGCTCGGCCAGCACCGGATGCGGGTGTCGGCCAGCATCGGCGTGGTCGACAGCGAGGTCCGCGGCACCACCCCGGCCGAGCTGATGAAGGCCGCCGACCTCACCCTGTACGTGGCCAAACAGGAGGGCCGCGGCCGGTTCGTCATGTACGACGCCGACCGCAACGCCCGCCAGGCGGCCCGCTACGAACTCGCCGCCGCCATGCCCGACGCCCTGGACCGGCACGAGTTCACCCTCGTCTACCAGCCCCTGGTCTCCCTAGCCGACCAGCGCCTGTGCGGCGTCGAAGCGCTGGTCCGCTGGCGGCACCCGGTGCTCGGCCTGCTCGCCCCGGACGAGTTCATCCCGCTCGCCGAGGAGACCGGCGTCATCCTCCAGCTGGGCCGCTGGGTGCTGGAGCAGGCGTGCGCGCAGGCCGCCGAGTGGGCGCGCCGCTTCCCGGAGCTGCGGGTCTCGATGAGCGTCAACATGACCGTGTCGCAGGCGCACGAGCCGAGCCTGCCGTTCGACGTGGCCGACATCCTGGCCCGGACCGGCCTCGACCCGGCGCTGCTGGTCCTGGAACTCACCGAGAGCGCGATCATGGACACCGAGGGGGCACCGCTGCGGGCCCTCGACGGGCTCGCCCAGCGCGGCATCCGGATCGCCATCGACGATTTCGGCACCGGTTACTCGAACCTCGCCTACCTACGCCGGCTGCCCGTGCACACGCTGAAACTGGCCGGCCCGTTCGTCAACGGGCTCCGTGAGCCGGGCGAGGGCGGGTCGGTCGACGAGCAGATCGTGGAGACGATCGTACGGCTGGCGCACGCCATCGGCATCAGCGTGACCGCGGAGGCCGTGGAGACCCGGCTGCAGGCCGACCGGCTGCGTGACCTGGGCTGCGACACCGGGCAGGGCTGGCTGTTCGCCCGCCCGCTGCCGGCCGACGAGGTGACCGCGCTCCTGATCGGCGAGACAACAGCGCCGATCTATGTAAATACGTGAGAGTATGCGGCTCATGTTGGCCCGCGCCGCAGTTGCTCTCGCTACGGTGGTCGCCGCGCTGGCGGTCCCGGCCGCGGCTTCGGCCGCACCACCGCTCACCTGGGCGCCGTGCGCCGAGGAGTCACTCGCCGGCTATCAGTGCGCGGCGTACGAGGTGCCGCTCGACCACGACCTGCCCCGCGGGGCGACCACCACGATCGCCATGGCCCGCCGGCCCGCGAGCGACGCGGCGAACCGGATCGGCACCATCTTCGTCAACCCGGGCGGTCCCGGTGGCGCCGGGCGTAACGCGGTCCGCGCGGCCGCGTCGCGGCTCTCCCCGCAGGTGCTGGCCCGATTCGACGTGGTCGGCTTCGACCCGCGCGGCATCGGCGCCAGCGACCCGATCCAGTGCTTCGCGACCGACGCGGAGGCGGAGGCGCTGCTCGGCCGGATGACCGGCGTGCCGGTCACCGCGGAACAGATCAGTGCGACGTTGCGGGCCAACTACGAGTACACCGAGGGCTGCAAACGCAACGTGGGGCCGCTGCTCACCCACATGAGCTCGCTCAACGTGGCCAAGGACCTGGAACTGCTGCGGCGGGCGGTCGGCGACCGGAAGCTCACCTACGTCGGGTACTCGTACGGGACGCTGATCGGCGCCACCTACGCCAACCTGTACCCGGGCACGGTGCGCGCCATGATCCTGGACGGCAACGTGGACCCGGCCCAGCGCACCGGCGCGCGGCTGGCCAACAAGTTCGCCCGCGCGGGCGGTTTCGAGATCGCCCTGCGCGGCTTCCTGACCGAGTGCGACCGGGCCGGCGTCGCCTGCGCGTTCGCCGGCAACGCCCGCGCCAAGTTCGACCAGCTGCGCGACCGGCTCCGGCAGGGACCGGCCGACCTGCCCGGCATCGGCACGGTCACCCTCGACGACCTGGTCGGTTACATCGGCGAGACGCTGTACGACGTGGCCGCCTTCCCGGAGGCGGCGCAGACCTTGCAACTGGTCCACGACGAGATCTTCGGCGACCCGCTGGTGCTGCGGGTGCCGTCGGCGCAGCCGCTGCCCAAGGCCCCGCCGGTGCGCGGGTGGCTGCCGGACGCGTACGAATACACCGGCAACGACGCGTTCTTCGCGGTGAACTGCGCGGACGCGCCGCTGCCGCGCCAGCCCGCGCTCTACCCGGGGTTCGCGGCCGCGTTCGAGGCGGCGCATCCGACGTTCGGCCGGGCCGAGGCGTTCAGCGAGGTGGGCTGCGCGAACTGGCCGCCGGTGGGGGAGCGGTACGCCGGGCCGTGGAACCGCCGGACCGCGCAGACGATCCTGGTGGTGAACCCGACCTACGACCCGGCGACCCGGTATGACTTCGCCATCCGGATGACCCAGCAGCTCGGCAACGCCCGGCTGCTGACGCTGGACGGGTTCGGGCACACCAGTGACTACAGCGTCTGTGTCGACGACTGGTACACGCGGTACCTGCTCAACGGTGAGGTGCCGCCGTGGGGCGCCCGGTGCGCGCAGGACCGGCCGCCGTTCCCGGCGTTCGCCGCGTGAGCGACGCGGGCCGGTCGTCCGGTTGCGGCAGCAGCGGGTCACTGCCGGCAGCAAGCGCATCGTGTACGCCGGGAAGCGCCGTCCCGTAACTCCTGGCGATAGATCTTCTCAAGAACGTCAATGTGATGTAACGTACGTCGTGGGAGCGCTCCCAAGCGCTCTTCCCCGAACTCGAGCCGCTTCGTCGCCGATCCTCCGGTGCCGGGGCGGCTCGCCCCATTCCGGCGGTGTCAGCGCCGCAGACCCACCGCGACCAGCACCGATCGTGCCGCATCCGCCGCCGGGCGAAGAATCTCGTCCCGCACCCACCGCGCCGCCGGGCTCACCGTGGCGCCCCACACCCAGGCGATGCCGCGGAACAGCGCGCCGAACGTGTGCCGCCAGACCCAGGCCACCGCGATCCCGAGCGGCCGCAGCAGGAAGCGGTAGACCTGCCGGCCCAGCCACGCCGTGCCCTCCCACCCGGCGGTCAGGAACCACACGAGCGCCCGGCCCACCGGGGCGAGCACCCACCGGTAGAGGAACCGCGCGACCGGCGCGACCACCCACTCGATCACGAACGACACCGCCGCCGCGATCCCGGCGAACACCGGGCGCAGCACCCACCGCCAGAACGCCCGGAAGACCGGCAGCAGCACCTCGCGCCACAGCCAGGCGGCCGGCACCCCGATCAGGATCCGCAGGAGCGTCACGACCATGCGGCCCAGCCACGCCACCGGGATCACCACCAGGTGCCGCCACAGCCAGGCCAGGGGAGCGAGCAGGTAACGATCGAGGAACCGGCCGACGACCTTCATGGCCTCCCAGAGCAGCCGGAACGGGAGCACCACGACGACCGCGATCGCCCGGACCGGCCAGGTCAGCCAGGCCGGCGCGGCATCGACTTGTTGATCAACCTGCTTTTGCACGCGCTCACGGTAGCCGATCCCACAAAAGCGACCGCCCTCCGCGGGGGATACGGAGGGCGGTCGCTGGCTCAGGTCAGACGCGCTGCGTCTCCGTCGTCGACGGGTGCAGCTCGGCGGTCGTCCCGGTGACGAACTTGCCGGTGCTCGCGCTGCGGTGCACCTCGCGCTTCTTGTCACCGTCGTCGCCACCGACGTGCTCGGTCGTCGTGGTGCTCGGCGAACGCCGCGCCGTGCTCTCCTTCACGAACCGTCCACTACGGGAGCTGCGGTTGACATCGTGCTCGGCCATCGGGAAGTTCCTCCTCCTGGTCTCATTTGTCTGCTGTTTTACGTGCCCGCCCCGTCCCGCCCCGAAACCTGCCGGGGAGCGCATCCGGGGTGGCGCGTCAGCGCGCGACGTAGACCCAGGCCTTCTCACCGGAGGCGAGAGGCGCCTCGACCCGCTGGTAGTCGTCCACCTCGTACTCGTCGGCGCGGAGCAGGTCGTCCTCGGTGACCTGCAGGGCGGATCCGGCCACCGCGTCGGCCGGGTCACCGGTGGCGATCAGGATCGGATGGTGGGTCCGGCCACTGACCGCCAGCACGTGCGGGTCGGTGATCTCCACCTGGTCGAGGCGGAAGCCGAGGATCCGGTCGTCCCGGCCGGCCAGCTCACGGCCGAAGTTGGCCCTCTGCACGGCCGGGTCGCGCAGGGTCCCGTAGGAGAAAAGCAGCGGCATGATCAAAGCCTATCGGTACGCTGCGTGGCGATGGACATTGTGGAGCGAGTCGTCACCGACCGCGGTGAACTGGTGCTGCGCCGCCGGGACGAGCACTACGAGCTGATCAGCAACGGCGTCTTCCTGATGGACACCCGGTCCGGCGAGTCCGAGCGTGCCCTGGTCCGCGAGGCCCTGGCCGCGGCCGGCCCGCGACCGCGGCTGCTGATCGGCGGGCTCGGTGTCGGCTTCTCCCTCGCCGAGGCGGCCCGCTCGGACGCCACCGAGATCGTCGTCGTGGAGATCGAGCCGGCGGTGGTGCGCTGGCACCGCGGCGTGCTGCGGCCGTTCAGCGCCGGCGCCCTCGACGACCCGCGGGTGCGGGTGGTCACCGCCGACCTGACTGCCTGGCTGGACACCACCACCGACCGGTTCGACGCGATCTGCCTGGACGTCGACAACGGTCCGGACTGGACCGTCTTCGCCGGCAACTCCCGCCTCTACGCCCCGGCCGGCCTGGACCTGCTGCGTGCCCGCCTGAACCCGGGCGGTGTTTTGGCGGTCTGGAGCGCCGCCGACTCACCCCGTTTCGCCGCAGCGCTCGACCGGTCCGTCGGACCCACCCGCACGGTCCGGATCCCGGTGCCACGGGGCGAACCGGATGTCGTGCACGTGGCATCATCGCGCTCGTGACGACCGTATCGACCTACGCCGAGTTCGCCGCCCGCGAGGCCGCCGGGGAGTCACCCGCCTACGAGGCGCTGGCCGTCGCCGTCTCCCGCGACGCCCGCCTGCTCGGTTTGCTGGACACGTTGCCGCCGGCGAAACGCCAGCCGAACCTGCTCTTCGCGGTCGTCCAGTTCCTCGGCGGTCCCGTGACCGACCCGGCGGCCTTCCTCGAGTTCACCGCCGCCCGGTGGCCCGAGGTGGAGCGGCACATCCGGGCCCGCGCGACGCAGACCAACGAGCCGGGCCGCTGCGCTCTGCTGCTGCCCGTGCTGGCCGCCCTGCCGCAGCCGCTGGCGCTGCTCGAGGTCGGCACCTCGGCCGGGCTCAACCTGTTCCCCGACCGGTACGCCTACCGTTACGGCACCCGGCACCTCGGCACGGGCGAGCCGATGCTCGACTGTGTCCTCACCGGGACGGCGCCGCCCGCACGCGTACCCGAGATCGTCTGGCGTGCCGGTCTGGACCTGAACCCGCTGCACGTGACCGACCCGGCCGACGCCGCGTGGTTGCGGGCTCTGATCTGGCCTGAGCAGGATCATCGGCGCGCGCGGCTGCGCGCCGCGGCGCGCATCGCCGCCGCCGACCCGCC
>NZ_JBEZZB010000162.1:0-23466 GCF_040638955.1 Actinoplanes sp. NPDC024001 | reverse complement strand
CGCCACCCGCCCCGCTGACGGCCGACCACCCCGCTCCGGCGCGCCCGGTGGGGATACGGAACGCCCCGACGAGCCGGACATGGTGGATGTCGTGGAAGCAGAGATCGAGGACGCCGGCGAGGCGCCCGTCACCCTGCGCCTGGACGGCAAGGTCGCCCTGGTCACCGGTGCCGGCAGCCCCGACGGCATCGGGTACGCGACCGCCCGCCGCCTGCGCAACCTCGGCGCCCGGGTGGCGATCGTGTCGACGACCCGCCGCATCCACGAGCGCGCTTCGGAGCTCGGCGTGACCGGTTTCGTCGCCGACCTCACCGACGAGTCCGAGGTGGGCGCGCTGGCCGACGCCATCTCCGACCAGCTCGGCGATGTCGAGGTGCTGGTCAACAACGCCGGCCTGGCGAGCCGGGCCAGCCCCGAGGTCCTGCGGCCGGTCGCCCAGCTCACGCTCGACGAGTGGAGGGCCGAAATTGATCGGAACCTGAGCACCGCCTTCCTATGCAGCCGCGCTTTCGTCGGCGGCATGGCCGAACGCGGTTGGGGCCGCATCGTCAACCTGGCGGCCACCGCCGGCCCGGTCAACGCCCTCCCCACCGAAGCGGCGTACGCCGCCGCGAAGGCCGGCGTGGTCGGCCTGACCCGCGCCCTGGCGATGGAGCTGGTCGCCGACGGCGTGAACGTCAACTGCGTAGCCCCCGGCACGATCTACACGGCCGCCTCCACGGTGACCGAGATCAAGCAGGGCCTGGGCACACCCATCGGCCGCCCCGGCACCCCCGACGAGGTCGCCGCCGCGGTCGCGTTCCTGTGCTCACCCGCCGCTTCCTACATCACCGGCCAGATGCTCGTCGTCGACGGCGGCAACAGCGTCCGCGAGGCCCAGTTCCGCTGATCCCGCTTCCGGTGTGCTGCCCAATCCGGCCAGCACACCGGTCGCCGCGGCCCAAGGCAGACCGCACAGGCTCTGCGCCGGCCAACGCTCGCTCAGCAGCTAGACCGCGGCAGCGCGCCAACCGCCGCGCAGTCCGCCCAGCGATCGTCCCGCGCCTGGCGAGCCGCCCTCGGTCTCTGCCCCGGCCAACGCCCGCTCAGCAGCTAGACCGCGGCAGCGCGCCAACCGGCGCGCAGTCCGCCCTGCGATCGTCCCGCGTCTGGCGGGCCGCCCTCGGTCTCTGCCCCGGCCAACGCCCGCTCAGCAGCTAGACCGCGGCAGCGCGCCAACCGCCGCGCAGTCCGCCCTGCGATCGTCCCGCGCCTGGCGAGCCGCCCTCGGCCTCTGCCCCGGCTTGTCGGCTCAGGTCAGCTTGGTGAGCTGCCCCACCGCACGCTCCACAGCCAGGCACCGGTCCTCGACGTAGTCCATGCCGGCCTCCTCAGCGATACGCCGCGCCTCGGCCGACACGATCCCGCTCTGCAGCCACACCGCGGGCGCCTTGATCGCGGCCGCCTGCCGGACCACCTCCACCGCGTCGTGCGCCGGACGGAAGATGTCGACCAGGTCGACCGGCTCGCCGATGTCGGCCAGGGTGGGCACCGTCTTGACGCCGAACACCTCGTCCACGAACGGGTTCACCGGGATGATCCGCCACCCGTACCGCAGCATCTGCAACGGCACGGTGTGCGACGGCTTGTGGGCGTCTCTCGACGCGCCGACGACGGCGATGACGTTCGCGTCCGCCAGGATCTGCTGAGCGCTCCGCATACATCAACACTATCCGCGCTGCCGCCGGCCGGCCCGCGTCACCACAACCCGGCGATCAAGCAGCCCTCAGCTGACCAGCGCGACGCAGGCGGAGCGCGAGCATGGGAAGGCTCGGTTCGGTGGCTTGCCGGCGTCCTCATCCGTCCGCCGGGCCTCACTGCGGGCGCAGCCAGCTTCGATCATCATCAGCCTCCGTTCGTTCACGGGACGGTGGGGAGCGGTGATCGCGAGAGCACAGCTCAGAGCAGCGTGAGCTGGTCCGAGCTCTCCACCGGGCGTGGCCGCCGGCCGCGCGCAGGCGCCGGGCCTGGCTTCGGGTCGGTGACGCGGCGGGCCTCGGCCGGCTCCGGCCGGTGGAGCCCGTGCCGCCGGGCCGCCATGCGCACCCGGGCGGCGATCTCGTCCTGATAGGCCCGGGGCAGGTAGGACCCGTTGCCGAACAACTCGCGATATCGAGGCCGCAGCTCCGGGTGGGACCGGGCCAGCCACGCCGCATACCACTCGCGGGCCCCGGGGCGAAGATGCAGCGCCAGCGGCGTCACGCTGGTCGCACCGGCCCGGGCGATGGCGGCCACGGTCGCGTCGATGGACTCGTCGGTGTCGGTGAGCCCGGGCAGGATCGGCGCCATCAGCACGCCCACCCGGAAACCGGCGTCGGTCAGCCGGCGTACCACCTCCAGCCGGCGGTGTGGGCTCGGGGTGCCGGGCTCCGCCGAGCGCCACACGGTCTCGTCGACGAACCCGACCGAGACCGAGAGACCGACGCGAGTCACCCGCGCGGCCTGCTCGAGCAACTCCAGATCGCGCAGGATGAGCGTGCCCTTGGTCAGGATCGAGAACGGGTTGGCGTGGTCACGCAGCGCCGCCAGGATCTCCGGCATCAACCGGTAACGCCCCTCGGCGCGCTGGTAGACATCGACGTTGGTGCCCATCGCGATCGCGGCGCCGGACCAGCGCGGGGCGGCCAGCTCACGGCGGATCAGCTCGCCGGCGTTCACCTTCACCACGATGCGGGAGTCGAAATCGGCCCCGGAATCCATGTCCAGATAGGTGTGGGTGTTGCGGGCGAAGCAGTTGTGGCTGACCACGCCGTCGGCGATGAAGTCGCCGGTGCCGGTGGAGATGTCGAAGAGCGGCAGGGTGAGCCCGAGATCCTCGATGTC
Organism: Actinoplanes sp. NPDC024001; assembly: GCF_040638955.1. Classification (NCBI taxonomy): domain Bacteria; kingdom Bacillati; phylum Actinomycetota; class Actinomycetes; order Micromonosporales; family Micromonosporaceae; genus Actinoplanes; species Actinoplanes sp. NPDC024001. Next base: position 20,604 of record NZ_JBEZZB010000162.1, on the reverse strand, counting down.
GGCCACGGCGAGCCGTCGCTCGGTGCGCACGCCGACGCCGGAAGCGTCCAGCGGCAGCGGGGAGGCACCGGTCAGATGCCGGAACCGCAGTGCGGCCTCCAGATGGCGCTCGGTCTCGACACGCCCGGGAGCCGGCGCCCCACGGTTGCCGGCGAAGGCACGCGGACGCACCGGGCTGCGGGCGACCAAGCCCAGGTGGGTGAGTGCCTCGGCGACCCGCCGCAGATATGCCGCGTCGCCGCTCTCGAACACCACCGCCAGCCGGTCGGCGTGCCCGACCGCGCCGAACGCGCCGGCCAGAAACCCGCGGAACCAATCCCCGGTGGGCAGCTCCGGCCAGCGCAGCGCCTCGGTGAGGGAGACGTCGTCGAGGTAACCGTCGGCGCGGATCCAGGCGTCGCCCTCGTGCGCCGCGCCCGCCCCCGACGCGTCACCGCGGAGCAGCCCGCAGAGGAAGCCGGCCTGGTAGTCGGGGGATTCCTTGGGCGGCTCGGCGAAGCGGCCCACCCCGAACATGAGGTCGCCGACGGCGAGAGCCGGCTGGTGCGGCTCGGTGGGGCTGACGTGCCGCCAGCCGCGGTCGGTGAGGAAGCGGTGATCTCCGCTGGAGACCAGCCGGGTGCCGTCGGTCAGCGTGACCCGGAACGCGGGCTTGCTGGTGGCCCAGTGGTCGAGCACAGTGGTCGGCACATAGCGCCGGTGCGGACCGGCCCCCATGGTGCCCATGACCGCGTCGCCGGGCCGGATCTGGGCGAGCGGCCGGGTGGAGCCGTCGGCCAGCAGGATCGGCGTGTCACCGGCCAGGCAGTAGGTGCACGCGTGGGAACACCCGCGATAGGGGTTGACGGTCCACTCGAACGGCACCCGGGAACCGCCCGGAACCCGGTTGATCAGCGATTTCGCCCGCACCTCGTAGAACGTCATCCCGGCGAAGCCGGGTGTGTCGAAGGTGCGGACGGTCGCGCCGGGCAGCGCCAGCGGCAGGGGTGGGGCCGCCGGCGCTGCCCTGTCCATGGGCGAGCCGTCGTCGGTGCGAGCCGACAGATGGGACCATCGCATGGCAGGTATTCGAACACACGTTCGATCCACTGTCCATCACCCTCGCCGGGCCCTGTGGACAACTTCGGTGCACGAGAAAGGCCCGCGGATCGAAGACTCGATCCGCGGGCCTCTCGGGGCTTACCCGGGCTCAGCTGCGGCCGGCGGCGGCTTCCTCCTTGGCCGAGGGCTCGGCCTTCTCCGCCTCGCCGTGCGCGGCCTTGCGGTGTGCGGCGATCTGCTCGCGCACCTCTTCCATGTCGAGCTGCTCGACCTTCTCGATCAGGCTCTCCAGCGCGGACTCGGGAAGTGCGCCGGGCTGCGCGAAGACCACGACACCGTCGCGGACCGCCATGATCGTCGGGATGGAGCGGATGTCGAACTTCGCGGCCAGCGCCTGCTCGGCCTCGGTGTCGACCTTCCCGAAGGTGATGTTCGGGTGCTTCTCCGAGGAGCGCTCATAGGTGGGCGCGAAGCGTACGCAAGGCCCGCACCAGCTGGCCCAGAAGTCGACCAGGACGATGCCGTCCTTGCCGGTGACCTCGTCGAAGTTCGCTGCGGTCAGCGTAACCGTCGCCATGATGCCTCCGTCTGCGGGAATCGCTTTCGTCCGGTGAAACTCCTGGTACCCCCTCCACCATTCCCGATCCGGTGGCGGCGACACGTGTCGTACGGCACCTTCCGGTGTGGATCACGCGGCGGCAGGGGCAACTCATCGTAACTGAAAGTAGGCGCTCAGTGTCTGATTGACGACTCTCGCCGCGCGCGAAATCTGCCCCGCGTCGAGTGATCTAGGCGATTTGTCCAGCGCAGGCGCAAGCCATGGGAGCGCGACCAAGAACCACTCGGAACAGTAAAGAAACCTAAATGTGAGCTGGGTCACATCTGAAAGTCCTTCACATGGATACGGACGGTAAGGCAAACTCTTTCTCAACAGAGCGTGGGCGGCGGGTGCCGGGGAGGGCCCCGCCGCTCATTGCGTCTCCTGCCGTCCGGCTCACACCCTCGCTGATCACTCGCGAGCGCGCAAGAGCGGATGAGTAGCCTAACGCCCCATGACGGCGGGCGAGGAACAATCCACGGCGGGCGAGGAGCAATCCACCGAGGTCGGCGTGGGTCCCTGGATGGGTGCCTGGCCGGCCGGCGATCAGTACGACCCCGAATTGCTCGAGGCCGGTGACCGGCGCAACGTCGTGGACCGCTACCGCTACTGGCGCCGGGAAGCCGTGGTGGCCGACCTCGACAAGCGCCGGCACGACTTCCATGTCGCCATCGAGAACTGGCAGCACGATCTCAACATCGGCACCGTGGTGCGCAACGCCAACGCCTTCCTCGCCGCCGAGGTGCACATCGTCGGCCTGCGCCGGTGGAACCGGCGGGGCGCCATGGTCACCGATCGCTATCAGCATGTGCGGCACCACCCCACGATCGAGGAGTTCGTGGACTGGGCGGCCGGCGAGGGCCTGCCGGTGATCGGTATCGACAACCTGCCGGGTTCGCGCCCGATGGAGACCACCACGCTGCCGCGCCGCTGCGTGCTGCTCTTCGGCCAGGAAGGCCCCGGTCTGTCGGATCACGCGCGGGCGGCCTGCTCGCAGCTCTTCTCGATCGCGCAGTACGGCTCGACCCGCTCCATCAACGCCGGTGTCGCCAGCGGGATCGCCATGCACGCGTGGATCCGGGCGCATGCCGGTCCTCCTCCCGCCTGACCCGGATCGACCCGTGTTCTGCCGATCCGCTTGACGGGGACTCCCGCGACCCGCACGGTATGGAGTGTGGGTGTCACGGTGAGTTGCCCCAGATGCGCTGCTCAGGTTCGGAAGCCGGACCTGATGCACAGCAACTGGCGGTGCGACAACTGTGGCGACGTTCCGCCGTTCCATGTCGCCGAACACATCAGTGCGGAGATCGTCGGAGCGGTGCTGCGGGAGTCGGCGTCGAGCGCGGAGCGGATACCGCTCTGGTGTCCCTGGCCGCTGCCCACGGGGTGGATGGTCACCGGCGTCGCCTGGTCGGGGGACGACCGTTTCGGGGTTCGGGCGACCGCGCTGGCCTGCAGTGGCCCGGAGCCGCTCGGTGGCGGGCCGGCCGATCTGGTCCTGATCGCGGAGCAACCGGGCGTGGGGCTGGGGACGCGGTTCGCCGGCATCCCCGGCATCGATCCCGGGCATCTGCTCGCCGAGGCGCTGACCGACCGGGGCGTGCACTGTGGTCCGCACGCGAAGATCAAGGCGGCGGGGCATCCGACTCCACTGTGGTGCGTCAAGTCTCCTGAAGATCGAAGTGCCTACGTGAGTGAGGCAAAAGGAATGTGGCTCTATGCGGTAGCGTGGCCCGCAAGCGCGGGCTATCTTCTCGCGGAGCACGTCGTTCTGCGCGACCTCTCCGAGGGGGTGCCGCCCGAGCTGGTGTTCGGGGCGCCGTCGCCCTACCTGCACGGTCGTGCCTGACCTCTTAGGTGTGACTCGCGGGGTGGGCAATCGGCTTTTCGGACACTTTGTTCACACGGAGCGACGAAGCTGATACCGTCAGTGTTGCCGCGGCGCTGAACGTCACCCGCACCGGAGGAGAAGGCCCCCATGGTCAAGAAGGTCCTCACCTGGCTTGGTATTGCATTCTTGATCTTCTTCATCGCCTTCAACCCGAGATCCGCCGCGGCGGTCTTCGAGTCACTCGGAGGCACGATCGCGGACATCGCACGAGGCTTCGGCACGTTCTTCACCGATCTCGTCGCATAGCATCGCTACATGGATCCTGGCGAGCCGCGCGACCCGCGACGTGAGGGTGCAGGGCGCCCTCAGGACGACGATGCGAGTTTCGGGTACAACGACCCGGCGTACCAGGACGATCCTGAGTACACGCGCGCTGATCCCTACGCCGACGATCAGCAGGCGTACGCACGTCAGCGCGATCCGTACGGTGAGCCGGAAGAGTATGAGGCTCCCAGCTTCACCGAGGAGGAACTGGAGGGGCTCGACCGCAGCGGCGGCCCCCGACGGTTCCTCCCTCTGGAGGACGAGCCGACCACACTGGTCGCTCGCTACCTCTTCCCGACCGAGCGTTACCGCGGCGAGTGGAAACGGCACTGGATCCACCTGACCGGCCCGATCGGCATCGGCGCCGGAGCCACGCTCGCCCTGGGTTACCTGGCCGGCTTCCTGACCCGGCAGAACATCGACGGCATGGTCACCGTCGCGGTTCTGGTCTGGCTCGGCGTGATCAGCTGGGTCGCCTGGAAGGTCTTCGACTGGTACTTCGATCGGTTCATCCTCACCAACAAGCGGGTGATGGTGGTCAACGGCATCATCACGCGCAAGGTGGCGATGATGCCCCTGCTGCGGGTCACCGACATGAAGTACGAACAGTCCGCCCTCGGCCGCATGCTCAGCTACGGCACGTTCGTGCTGGAGTCGGCCGGTCAGGATCAGGCGCTCCGCGAGGTCAAGCACCTGCCCAACCCCAACGAGCTCTACCTGCGCGTCGTCGAGGAGATGTATGAGCCGCAGGCCGTCGAGGCCCGGCTCGGCAAGGACGACGAGGGAGAAGACGCCTGAGCTCTGCGGTGACCAGCATCGACCTGCACTGTCACTCGACCGCCAGCGACGGCACACTCACCCCGGCTGAGCTGGTGCGTGCCGGCGCCGAGGCCGGGCTGGACGTCATGGCGATCACCGACCACGACACCACCGGCGGCTGGGCCGAGGCCGCGGCGAACCTGCCGGCCGGCCTGCGCCTGGTCCGCGGCGCCGAGCTGTCCTGCCGGTGGTTCGGCACCGAGCCGGCCATTCCCCTGCACCTGCTCGCCTACCTCTTCGATCCGGCGGAACCGATGCTGGCCGAGGAGCTGGTGCGCCTGCGCGAGGACCGCGAGCAGCGCGCCGAGAAGATCGTCGCGAAGCTGCGGGGGGACGGCGTGCCGATCACCTGGCCCGAGGTGCACGGTTATGCGGCGGGCGGTTCGGTGGGGCGGCCGCACATCGCGCAGGCGCTGATCCGGGCCGGGTTGGTGCGGACCACCACCGAGGCGTTCGCCTCCAAGTGGCTCGGCGCGCGGTACTTCGTACCGAAGTCTGATCTTGAAGTTTTTGAAGCGGTGCGGGCCGTGCGCGCGGCCGGTGGGGTTGCGGTTTTCGCGCATCCGCGGGCGACGGTTCGTGGTCGCGTCGTGCCTGACGAGCTGATCGTGCAGTTGGCCGAGGAAGGCCTGTTCGGCCTGGAGGCCGACCACGAGGATCACACGCCCGCGGAGCGGGCGCAGGTGCGGGCTCTGGCCGAACGGCTCGGCCTGGTCGTCACCGGATCATCCGATTTTCACGGTACGCACAAGACGGTCGCGCTGGGCGCCTTCCGCACGGCCCCCGAGGCGTACGAGAAAATCGTCGCGGCCGCGACCGGCGTGCCTGTGCTGGGGTGACGATCGCCGCACCGGCCTGCGCCCGAAGGTGCGGGCCCATACCTTGATCGGGTGAACCTCAAGCTGTTCGGCGAGTTCTTCGTGACCCTGCTGGTGATCGTCGATCCGCCCGGCATGGTTCCGGTGTTCCTCGCGCTCACCGGGACCCTGCCCGCGAAGGCCCGCAACCGGGCCGGCACCCAGGCCGTGCTGCTGGCCCTCGGCGTGATCGTCGGTTTCGCCGTTGCCGGTCAGACCCTGCTGGACTACCTGCACGTCCAGCTTCCGGCGCTGCAGGCGGCCGGCGGTCTGCTGCTGGTCCTGGTCGCGTTGCAACTGCTCACCGGCAAGACGGACCAGCCCGAGGAGCAGGTCGGCACGAGCAACGTCGCGCTGGTCCCGCTCGGCACCCCGCTGCTGGCCGGGCCGGGTGCGATCGTCGCCACCATGCTCTTCGTCCAGCGGGCGCAGAGCACCGACGAATATCTGATCCTGGCCGCGGCCATCCTCGCCGTGATGGCCACCGTCTGGCTGGTCCTGCGCTTCTCCGGGGTGATCGTCAAACTGCTCCGCCCGGCCGGCATCGAGGTGCTGACCCGCATCGCCGGCCTGCTGCTGGCGGCCATCGCGGTCCAGCTCATCGCGGATGCCGTCTTCGCCTTCGTGAAGTCGTACTCGGCGCTGCTCTGAATTTCTTGTCGGGGGGTGCTGGCAGGATTGTCGTGTGCCCCCCACCAGATCCCGTGCCACGAGACCCGGAGCCGCCGTCCCCGAGCAGCTCGGCTTCGCCGGCATGCCCGAGCGGCTCTTCGTCTGCACACCGAGCAAGCTCGGGGCCTACATCGATTGCCCCCGGCGCTATCGATACACCTATGTTGACCGGCCCAGCCCACCCAAGGGCGCGCCGTGGGCACACAACTCACTCGGCGCGAGCACGCACACGGCCTTGAAGAACTGGTTCTCACTGCCGACCGATCGGCGCGCGCCAGGCGCGCTCCCGACCCTGCTCAAAGCCACTTGGGTACGGGAGGGATACCGCGACGTCGACCAGGAGCGGGCTGTCTACTACCGCGCGCTGGCCTGGCTGGAGTCCTACGTGGCCACCCTCGACCCGGCCGACGAGCCACTCGGCGTCGAGCGGGGTGTGGCGACGAAGACGTCGATCCTCGCGCTCAACGGGCGGGCCGACCGGATCGACGCCCGCAGCGGGCCGGAGGGTCCGGAAGCGGTGATCGTCGACTACAAGACCGGGCGCTCGGGTCTGGATGCCGACGACGCCCGGGGTTCACAGGCCCTCGCGCTGTATGCGTTCGCCGCCCAGCGGGTCTTCCGGCGGCCGTGCTACCGGGTGGAGCTGCACCATCTGCCGACCGGGACGGTGGCCGCCCACGAGCACACCGAGGAGTCGCTGGCCCGGCAGGTGCGCCGGGCCGAAGAGACCGCGGTCGACATCATGGCGGCGGAGAAAGCGGTGGCCGCCGGCGCCGATCCGGACGAGTCGTTTCCGACCAATCCGGGTTCGCTCTGTGGCTGGTGCGACTTCCGCAAGGTGTGCCCAGCCGGCTCGGAAGCGGTGGCCAAAGAGCCGTGGGCGGCCGTCGAGCACCTCGGCGCAGCCTGACGCGGCTCGGGCTGGGCCGGCGTGCTTGCGGGGCGGCTTGCTGGCTTTGAGCGGTCCGGCTCGGGCTGGGCCGGCGTGCTTCCAGGGCCGCTTGCTGGCTTCGTGTGGCGCGGCTCAGGTTGGGCTGGCGTGCTTCCTGGGCGGCTTGCTGGCTTCGTGTGGCGCGGCTCAGGTTGGGCTGGCGTGCTTCTTGGGCGGCTTGCCGGCTTCGTGTGGCTCGGCTCGGGTTGGGCTGGCGTGCTTCCTGGGCGGCTTGCCGGCTTTGAGGGCGCGGCTCAGGCCAGGCCGGCGCGCTCCAGGGCGGCCTGTCGCATCGGCGCGATGCGGTATTGCTTGGGCAGCGTGGACAGGACCGTGGCGATCAGCGCCCGCAGGCCGCGGGCGGAGAGGCGGGCGGCCAGGTCGGTGGTGGGCCAGCCCAGGCCGCCGTACATTTTGCGGGCCCAGGGCGGCAGGAGGCCGATCGCGGTGCTGGCGATGCCGAGGTAGGCCCAGCGTGGCGGGCCGAGCGTGAGACCGAGGCGCAGTGCCCGGCCGCCCCACGTGTCGGGGACCGGCGGCACGGTGAGGAAGAAGGCTGCTTCCGCGCTGTCCCGGGTGAGGCCCAGCTCCGGGCGCAGGGTGGCGTAGTAGTCGGCGACCTCGGCAGCAGTGCCGGGCACGGTGGCCGGGTCCAGCCCGACCAGCTCGGCGGCGCGCAGCTGCTCGGTGAAATAGGCGTCGACCTCGTCGTCGGTGAGCTGCACCCCGGCATGGACCGCGGTGCTCAGGAACGACTCGACTTCCGCGACGTGCACCCAGCGCAGCAGATCCGGCTCGTCGATCCGGAAACGCTCGCCGGTGCGCGGATCCACCGCGGTCATCCGGGCGTGCAGCCGGCGCAGGCGGGCGGCGGCCTCACGAACCTCGTCCGTGCTGCCGTAGATCACCGTCCCGACGTAGTCCGACGTGCGCATCAGCCGGCCCCAGGGGTCAGCGCGGTATCCCGAGTTCTGTGAGACCCCGGCGACCGCCCGCGGGTGCAGCGCCTGCAGGTAGAGCGATCGCAACCCGCCCAGCATCAGGATGGGTTCCCGGTGCAGTTTCCACGTGACCGAATCCGGCCCGAACAGCCCGACGTCTCCCGTCATGCTCTCCAGCCTGCCACGCGCCGGCGATCAGGCGCTGATATCGGCTTCCCGGCCGGCCTGACAGGCCGGGCAGAGGCCCCAGAAAGTGACCTCGGCTTCGTCGAGGGTGAACCCGTGATCGTTGCTCGGGATCAGGCAGGGCGGCTCGCCGGTGGCGCAGTCGACGTCGGCTATCTCGCCGCAGCCCCGGCACACGATGTGATGATGATTGTCGCCGACCCGCGCCTCGAAACGGGCCGGGCTACCGGCCGGCTCGATCCGGCGGGCCAGACCGGCGCGGGAGAGTGCGCCGAGCACGTCGTACACCGCCTGGGTGGAAACCGAGTCGAGCCGCGCCCGGACCTGCCGGGCGATGTCGTCCACCTCGAGGTGCCCGCCCGCGGTGAGGACCTCGAGCACCGCGAGCCGCGGCCGGGTCACCCGCAAGCCGTGGTTACGCAGGAGTTCTGCACCGGTGGGCATCGGTCCATGACAACACGATCGGGCCGATTCACCAACCGGGCAGGCGTCACAGCGGGCTCCATCCGGCCACAAGATTGTCACGAGGGGATGTTTGCGCCGTCAGACAACTCTTAAGCTTGCGCGCACGACCGGATCCTGCAAGACCCCGCGAATGTCCGGATCGAGGAGGAATGGTGTTCGACCAGGTCAACGGTTTGCCGGTACATATCCTCGTGCTGCACGCCGCAGTCATCTTCGTACCCCTGCTGGCGTTGGGGGCGGCCGTCTACGCGCTGGTCCGTCCGTGGCGGCCCAAGCTCGGCTGGGCTGTCGCGCTGCTCGCCGTGGTGGCGCCGGCCTCGGCCTTCATCGCGAAGCTCTCCGGCACCGAGCTGTACAACCGCCTGATCGGTGAGCAGCGGGTGTCGCCCCGCGGCCGGGAGATTCTCGACCAGCACATGGATTACGGCACGCTCACCACCTGGGTGTCGATCGCGCTGGGCGTGGTCGCCCTGATCCTGGTCGTGCTGACCACCCGCAACCCGCGCGCCCTGCCCAAGCTCGCCGAGGCGGCGTTCGCGGTGGTCGTCGTGGTCCTGGCGGCGGTCAACGGCTACTACGTCTTCAAGACCGGCGACTCCGGCGCGACCGCGGTCTGGGGCACCTACTAGGCGCGATGTCCCGGGACGCCGCTCAGAACAGGATGCGCGAGCAGAACAGGCAGGTCAGGACGATCGCGATCGCGCCGGCGACCAGGCCGATGCCGTAGGTCACCGTGCGCGCGGAGCCCTCGGCCTCGTCGAGGGCGTCCATGTCCTGAGCGGGCATGCTGCGCGGGGCCGGCGGGTTCGCGATCGTCGGAGGCCGCCAACTCGGGGCGGGCGGCTCCGCTCGAGGCGGCCCTTGGTAGCCGGCTGATTCAGGAGTGGGCGGCTCGTCCCGGGGCGGGCGACCGAGGGAGTCGGCGGAATCGTCCGGACGTTGCCAGAAGGCGTCGTCCGGATCATGGGTGGGGGAGCTCACGTTCACCGACGGTACAGCCGGAGGGGGACGACGGCTGCGCCGCTGTCGGCTTACCCTCGTAGTCGTGGACATCCTGGATGACCCGGAGCGGGACAACGACGCCGAGCGTGAGGTCGACTTCGAGTCCGAAGAGGCGCCGGTCCTGCCCGACCAGACTCGTGACGACACCGAGCGTGGCTGGGGCGAGCTTGGTTACTCCAACGACGACCGCCTGCTCGAAGACCGCCCGCCCCACTGGGACTGAACCGCCGGCGCCAAGCCCGCAGCCGGCGGTAAGTCCCCGGCCACGTCGGGCCTCCGAAGCGGCGGTCTCCAAGTGCATCCGACCTCAAGCGGCGCCGAGCCGGCAAGCCGAACCAGCCTGCAAGCCGCGCCGTGCCGGGCTGGGTCCTGTGACTGCGTCCGGCTGTCAGTCGTGCTTCAGCGTGCGCTGGGCGTCGGGATCAGCCGGGCCTGATCAGGATGGCGAAACCGCGGCCGGGGGCTGCCAGAGCTCGCTCGGCGTCGGTGGGGGCGAGGGCCAGCAGTAGGCCGCCGGTCACCGGATCGTCCTTGCCAGTGACTTCCAGGACGAGCGCGTCGCTGGCCACCGGCGTGGTGCGGCGTCCGCCGTCGTCGTCGAGGCGGAGCAGATCGACTCGGTTGCCGGGGCGGACCACGGCCAGCGCGGCGGGATCGGCCAGGCGGACCGGGACACCGACGCTGCCCGGTGGGACGCCGGTGCCGGTGCCGGTGCCGGTGCCGAGGCCGGGGCTGGCTGCTGGGCGAAGGGACTTCGACGCGGGTGGTGAGGCTGAGGCGGAGATCGTTGCCGGGGTGCATGAGGTGGGGCGGATCCACATCACGGCCGCTGCTGTGATCAACAACACCGCGACGGTGAGCAGTCGCAGCATTGAACCGCGGCTCGGTCCGCGCCACCGCACCGGATCGAGGCGATCGCCTCGCCGGGCGGAGTTGGAACGGGACATCTGGCCTCCTGACTCGCCGCACCGCCATGGAAGGCCGACGCTAGGCGCTTTGCCGGCGGCAGGCGGGACAGCCTGTGGACAGCCAGGAGCTGTGGACAACGGCCGAAATCTCAGCTGATCTTGGTAGGGCTCGGTAGGCGTCGGGCGCAGGCCAAGGAGGCCAGGCGGGGAAGGCTGGGCGCTGAGTGGGCGGCGCGGGACGGCGTAAGCACGCAGGACCGGCGGCTCGGATGACAGACGATCCTGCCGACCTGGTGCGTATGGGACGAAGGACGCCCGCCAAGAGCGAGGCCGCGGTGGCAGGCACGCGTGTCGGGTCGCGGATTGCGGGGGCAGGCATGAACGTCGGGCCGGGTTGCGGTGGCAGGCATGCGCGCCGGGCCTGGTTGCGGTGGCCGGAATGAACGCCGGGCCGGGGTGCGGTGGCAGGAATGAACACCGGGCCGGCGTGCGGTGGCGGGTGTGTGGGCCGGGCCGCGGTTGCGGTGGCAAGCATGCGCGCCGGGCCAGGGGTTGGGTGACAGGAAAGCGCGCCGGGCCGTGAGGCTCGGCGCGCTTGGTGTGGCGGCGTCAGGAAGTTGCGGCGGCCTTCGTGGTCGAGGAGGAACTGGAGCTCGACGACGTGCTCGACGAGGACGCGGCTGCCGGAGTGGCGGTCGACGAGGAGGTCGACGTGGTCTCCGGCTTCTTCGGGGTCGAGTCTCCGGAACCGCTGCCCGACTTCTCGGCGCTCACGCTGCCGGAGCGGGAGTCGTTGCGGTAGAACCCGGAACCCTTGAAGACGATACCGACCGAGTTGAACACCTTACGGAGCTTGCCGTGGCAGTTCGGGCACTCGGTGAGCGCCGGGTCGGAGAAGGACTGCACGGCTTCGAGCTGCTCACCACACTCGGTGCAGGCGTACTGGTAGGTAGGCACGGCTCCTCCGGATCGTTCGGCTGCTGGCACTCGCCAACTCCGAGTGCCAATGTTGCGGCATCGGAGGTCAATTCGTCCACTCCGGGTCCGGCTTGAGGGAGAAGCCGCCGGTGGGAGTGATCACAGCATGAACTCGGCGGTCATGGGGGTCGGTCGGGACTACCTCGATGTCTTCGCCGTCGTGGAGCAGCGCGACGATGAGCGGGCCGGGGGTCGGGAGGCGGGCCAGGGCCCGGTCGTAGGAGCCTCCGCCGCGGCCCATACGGGTGCCATCGCGGCCCACCGCCAGCGCGGGGACCAGCACCAGATCGGCCTCCCGGATCGCGTCGACGCCGAGACGTGGGCCGTTCGGTTCGAGGAGGCCGCGCGGGCCGCTACGGAGCCCGGGGAAGGCGTGCTGCGCTCGGGAGGTGCCCGCCGCCGAGGAGGCCTCGGAGCGAGGCCGCACGGAATCGGCGCTGGTCGGCGAGGGTGGTACGGCGGTGGGGGAGGGAAGGGTGAAGGCGGCCCAGTCCAGGTCGTTGTCGGGGAGTAGGACGGGCAGGAGCAGGCGGCTGCCTTCGGGGAGGGCGGCGGCCAGCAGCAGGGGCAGATTAGGGCCGCCCGGTTCGGCGCCGATCGGCACGTAGGCCGCCAGGGTGCGGGGGGCTTTTCGGCGTACCAGGTCGAGGGTTTGATCTTGGATCTTCGCGGCTGCGGCCGCGCGGGCGGGGGCCGAGAGCGATCTACGGGCTGTGAGCAGCCGAGCGCGCAGCGCGATCTTGTTTTGTGGTGATTTTTCCGCGTCAGCGGCTAAATCCGACATGCAACACCCCCTTTTGAAAAGCGGCAAACGGTGCACACTATGTCAGCATCGCTGGACAAGAGGGCCACTCCCGGGAGGATGTGTGACTTTACGTGGCCGGCTCACCAGCGCGTTTCTGGTGGTCGTGCTCGGTCCGGTCCTGCTCGGGTCCATCTTCGTCGCCCTGACTGTCGGCGCCGTGAGCCGGGAGCGGACCGCGGAGCGCCTCGACCACGCCGCATCCACCGTCACCGCGGCTGTTGGCGCCCTGTGCCGCCAGTTGCAGGCGGTGGCGGACTCGGTCGCCGTGGTTCCGGAAGCGCAGCGGTCCACGGTCGCCGAGCAGTTGATCGCTCGCGGCCTGGCCACCGACGTCCGGCTGACCGGTCCGGCCCGCGAGCCCGGCGCGCCCACCGGCCGCAGCGGGGGCTCGGCGCTGCACCAGCGCTCCACCGGCATCGTCTCCAGCGCGGACTGCGCCGGCCCGAGCTCGGCGGGTACGGGAGCCAGCGACCAGACTCTCACCACGGTCAGCGCATCCGCGTACGCCGAAGATCTGACCGTGATCGCCGCCCAGCGGATCGATCCCGCCCTGCTGGACCGCCTGGGCGCCGCCGGTGGGGTCGGCGTGACGCTCGGCGCCACCGCCGCAAACCGCGACGGCACCGCCACCCGGCGGCTGACCAGCGAACCCGGCCAGCCGCTGCCGTTGACCTTGAGTGTCCCGGCCGGCGATCCCACCATGCGATATGTCGTGCTGCTCCTGATCGTCCTGGTCACCGCGGTGGCCGCGGTCCTGGCCGCCCGCTGGCTGGCCCGCTCCACCACCCGCCCGCTCGGCGACCTGGCCTGGGCGGCCGACCGGGTGGCGAACGGCGATCTCGACACCCGGGTGCCGATTCCGCGTCCGGACGAGCTGGGGCGGCTGGCCGGCACGTTCAACCGGATGACCCGGGAGTTGCAGTCCTACGTGCAGGCGCTGACCGCCAGCCGGGACCAGCTGCGCCGGCATCTGGCGATTCTCGGCGACACCCTGTCCAGCACCCACGACCTGGACCGGATCCTGCCGGTGATCCTGCGGACCGCGATGACGGCCACCGGCGCCCGAGCCGGGCTGATCCTGCTCGCCGACCCGGCGGACGGGCGGCTGGCCGCCCGGTGCGGCGCCGGGCTGACCGGATCCTGGGATCTCTCCGACACCGACCTGGCGCAACGCCGTCTGGTGCCGGGGCGCGGCGTGCTCGGAACGGTCGCCGCCACCAGCTCGCCGCTGCGCGGTACGACCGGAGCCGCCCCCGACGAACCGGCGTGCGAGTCCTACCTGGCCGTGCCGATCTGCGCCCCGCCGAGTGATTCGGAGACCGACCTGGAGCCGGGGGCGCTGGGCGTGCTGGCCCTCTACGACCGGCTCGGCGGCCCCGCCTTCGACGACGCCGACCTGCGGACCGTGCGCACCTTCGCCGGTCAGGCCGGTGTCGCGGTGCACAACGTGCGGGTGCACGAGGAAGCTCAGCGTTTGTCACTGACCGACCCGCTCACCGGACTGTGGAACTACCGTTATCTGCGTGAGGTGCTGCGCCGCGAGGTGGAGCGGGCCAGCCGGTTCGGCCGGATGCTCACCGTGCTGGTGCTGGACCTGGATCACTTCAAGGAAGTGAACGACACTTACGGGCACACGGCCGGCGACCAGGTGCTGGGCGAGTTCGCCCGCCGGATCCGGATCGGGTTGCGCGAGGTGGACGTGGCGTTCCGCCAGGGCGGGGAGGAGTTCGTGGTGCTGCTTCCGGAGACCGACGCGTACGGCGGGGTGATCGTGGCGGAACGGCTCGGCGCCGCGGTGCGCGACTGGCCGGTCCCGGTGGATCCGCGCCGGCCCGGACTGGACGACCGCATCCCGATCAGCGTCTCGATCGGCATCGCGGTCTTCCCCGAGCACGGCAGCACCGCGCAAGAAGTGTTGGACGCCGCAGACGAAGCGCTTTACGCCGCGAAGAACTCGGGTAGAGACACGTATCGACTTGCGGAGCGGGAATCCATCGGCACCGGCGGGCCGCAGCCGCCGCGACCGGTCCGTGGCCGATAGTCTCGCGGCATGCCCGGGCACGATTCAGCGAAGGTGCGGTGACTGAATGACGACGAAGAAGCGCGCGGTGAAGGCAGTGATTCCGGCGGCGGGTCTCGCCACCCGGTTCCTGCCGGCCACCAAGGCGGTTCCCAAGGAGCTGCTGCCGGTGGTCGATCGGCCGGTGCTGCAGTACATCGTCGAGGAGGCCGCCCAGGCCGGGATCACCGATGTCCTGCTCGTCACCGGTCGCGGCAAGACCTCGATGGTGGACCACTTCGACCGGCGCCCCGACGTGGAGCAGCGCCTGGAGGAGAAGGGCGACCAGGAGCGCCTGGCAGCCGTCCGCCGCACGAGTGAGCTGGCCGACATCTACACCGTCCGGCAGGGCGAGCCGCTCGGCCTCGGGCACGCGGTCGGCACCGCCGCCTCGCACGTCGGCGACGAGCCGTTCGCGGTGCTGCTCGGCGACGAGTTCGTCGAGGAGGACCAGCCGCTGCTGCCGGCGATGCTGGACCTGCAGGCCGAGACCGGCGGGATCGTGCTGGCGCTGCTGGAGGTCAAGCCGGAGGAGACCTCGCGGTACGGCATCGCCTCCGTCGAGCGGACCGGTGACTCCGACACCGTCAAGATCACCGGCCTGGTCGAGAAGCCGGCGCCCGAGGAGGCGCCGAGCAACCTGGCGCTGATCGGGCGCTACGTGCTGCCGGGCAAGATCTTCGAGACGATCGCCGACACCAAGCCGGGCGCCGGCGGCGAGATCCAGCTGACCGACGCGATGGCGACGCTGCTCGCCGAGGGCACCCCGGTGCACGGCATCGTCTACCGCGGGCACCGCTACGACACCGGCATGCCGCTGGGCTACCTGCAGACGGTCGTCGAGCTGGCGGTCAAGCGGTCCGACCTGGGCAGTGAGTTCCGCGCCTGGCTCACCGACTTCGTCGGTGGTCAGAAGGGATGACCGCTACGGCCGATGCCGAGGCGGCCGCCAACGAGCTGATGCCTCTCGCCGAATACCTGGGCAGCGTGCTGCGCAGGTTGCGGGCGCTGCCTCCGCTCGACCTCGACCTCACCCAGGCACACGGGAACGTGCTGGCGGCGGACGTGGTCGCGCCGCACCCGTTCCCCGCCTTCGACCAGGCCGCGATCGACGGGTACGCGGCCCGATGGGAAGACCTGGCCGGTGCCGGGCGCATCGGGTCGCACCCGTCGTTCGGGCAGTTCGACAGCACCACCCGTACGGTCCGGTTGAACGTGGTCGGCGACCTGGGCGCGGCCAGCTGGCGCCCGGTCCGGCTCACCCCCGGCACCTGCTTCTCGGTGGCGGCCGGGGCACCCCTGCCGATCGGCGCCGACGTCGTGGTGCCGGTGCACTGGACCGATCAGGGCATGGCGGCCGTGGAGATCATGCACGCGCCGAAACGGGGCTCGGGCGTACGCCGGGCCGGCGAGGAACTGGCCGTCGGGCAGATGCTCGCCCCCGCCGGGTCGTACGTGACGCCGCCGATGGTGGCCACCTTCGCCGCCGCCGGCATCGGGCACGTCATGGTCCGGCCCAGCCCGCGGGTGGTGGTCGTGGCCACCGGTGACGAACTCGTCGACGTGGGCCGTCCCAGCCAGCCCGGCCAGGTGGTCGACGCCAACTCGCACGCGCTGACCGCGGCGGCGGTGGAGGCGGGTGCCCTGGCGTACCGGATCGGCATCTGCGACGACGACCCGGAAGGCCTGCGCGGCCTGCTGGAGGACCAGACTCTGCGGGCCGACCTGATCATCACCACCGGCGGCACCGGCACCGGCCCGGGCGACATGCTGCGCCGGGTGCTGTCCCGGCCCGGCACCGGCCGTGGCTCGGTGGAGTTCACCGACGTCGCGCTCTGCCCCGGCACCTCGCTCGGGTTCGGCACGGTCGGCGGCGAGGAGGTGCCGGTGGTGTGCCTGCCCGGCGAGCCCGGCGCCGCGCTGATCGGCTTCGAGGTGCTGGCCCGGCCGGTGATTCAGCTGCTCGCCGGGGCGGAACCGGTCTTCCGTCCCAGCGTCAAGGCGCACCTGCTGGAGACCGTCTCGTCGCCCGGTGGGTTGCGCGAGTTCCGGCCGGCGCACGTCGCGGAACGGCGTGGGGGCGGCTACACGGTGCAGCCGCTCGCCGGTGGGCCGTACACTCTCTCCGGTCTCGCCGAGGCCAACGGCCTGCTGGTGCTCGGTGAACGGGTCACCACCGCGGCCGCGGGATCGACCGTGGACGTACTGCTGCTCGACCGGAGGCGATGAATGCTGGGGGCCACGCCCGGTTGGCCCGCCGTGCTGGCGGACGGGCCGGTGCTGTTACGCCCCTACAAGCGCAGTGACGCCCGCGCCTGGTCGGACGTGCGGGTCGCCAACCAGGCGTGGCTGTCGCCCTGGGAGTCGGCGCCGCCCGGCCCGTGGGCCGAGATGAACTCGCCACGCGCCTTCGGCTTCGTCTACCGGGACATGAAACGCGCCGCCCGCCGCGGCGACAGCATGCCGTTCGCCGTCTGCCTGCTCGAGGACGGCCAGGAACGGCTCGTCGGGCACGTCAACCTGGGCAACATCGTGCGGCGGGCGTTCGCCTCGGCGTACGCGGGCTACTGGGTCGACTACCGGGTGGCCGGCCGCGGCGTGATCCCGACCGCGCTGGCGCTCGCCGTCGACCACGCGTTCGGGCCCGGCGGACTGCACCGCATCGAGGTCAACATCCGGCCGGAGAACGGGCCGAGCCGCCGTGTCGTGGAAAAGCTGGGATTCCGCGAGGAGGCATACCACCAGCGCTACATGCACATCGACGGCGGCTGGCGCGACCACCTCGGATATGCGATGACCAGCGAAGAGGTCGCCGCGGAGGGCGGTCTGCTGTCGCGCTGGAAGCGCGTACGCGCCAGCAAATGATCTTGTACGTCGCGACGCTACCGGCGCGGCGCGCGAAATATCACGGCTACCGCCCGTAACCTCGCATTCGTCGCGTCATCTTTTCTGGTGGAACGGAGGGGTGAGGGTGCCGACCTCGGTGCTCCTCGCCGTCCTCGCCGCAGCCGGATTGCTCGCCCTCGCCCCGGCGCTCGTCCGCCGGTACGACGCCACCGAGCGACTGGCCGCGGAGCGGGCGTCGTCGACGGCGCGGGTGCTACAACGCCGCCGCCGTCTCCGCACCGTGCCCGGACGCCGACCGATCAACCCCGCCCGCCAGGTCACGGTTACGCTACCCGCCCCAACGGGTGATCCCGCCCCGCCTCAGCGGCGGCTTCGCCTGGTCACCGGGAAGCGGCCGGTTCGCGTACCCCGCCGCCGCGGCACCCCGGCGGTGGTCCGCCGCCGCCGCGTCTTCGCCGCGCTGGTCCTGCTCAACGCCATCGAACTCGTCGGCGTCCTCGCCGTCGGCCCCGGCTTCTGGATCAGCTTCGCGGTCACCGCCACCCTCCTCGGCGCCTACCTGGTCCACCTGCGCAACCGCGCCATCGCCGACCGCCGGCGCCGCCGCATCCAGGCCCGCGAAGCCGCCTGGCTCGCGGCCCGCCAAGCCGAGGTCCGCCGGGAACAGGCCCGCCGCGCCGCCGCACGCCGCGAAGCCCAGCGCCGCCTGGCCGCCCAGCGCGAATCGGTCCGGCGCGCCGCCATGGGCCTCGACCGCGAGCCCTCCGACCTGCCGCTGGCCGCCAACGGCGGCTCGGTCTCCTACCGCCGCCGAGGCGGCCTGCGCGGCCGCCCCTACGAAGCCGGCGGCCGGCACCACACGGCCTGATCTCATCGCAGAGGTACGGCCGAGCAGGCGCCCGTGGCATCTCCCCTCCATCGGCTGGCCTGATCTGGGAGGGTCGGTTCGCGGCCCCGGCGGATGACCTGTTAGCCTTGCTGCGGTTCCACGGTGAGGCAACTCGCCGGAAGACCAAGGGGCTGTGGCGCAGACTGGTAGCGCACCTCGTTCGCATCGAGGGGGTCAGGGGTTCAAATCCCCTCAGCTCCACGAGTTCTCTGGGCGATCTGTGTCCGCGTAAAGCGCGGACCGGGTCGCCCTCGTCATATCTGCTCCGGGGGCCGAGCCCCCGGAAACCCCGCGTTACGGTGGTTGCGCTTGCAGCGTGGTTGCGCTTGCAGCGTGGTTGCGCTTGCAGCGCGGTCGGGCTTGCGGCCAGTTGCGCTTTGCTGCGGTTCTCGACTTTGCTGGCCGGCCCGGTAGGTGGCTAGCGGCCGGGTAGGTGTTCGCTGAGGTTGTGCAGGTGGAATGAGGCGATCTCTTCGACCCGGGCCATCGAGATGCCGTTGCGCTGTTCGACGGCGAGGGGATGATCCGTGGGTTCCAGCTCGATGTAGGGCAGCTGCCCGACCGGCCGGGTGTGCACGTTCGTGCGCAGGTTGAGCGTGGACGGCTCGTAGCCGGCGATCGCGTTGGAGAGCCAGCCGAAGCAGGGTGGTTCGGTTTCGCGGCCGGGCTGTTCCCAGACGTCGACGGCGCGGGTGAAGTTGGGGCGGCTCAGCGAGACCCACATGCTCCAGGTGAAGCTCTCCTCGGTGCCCCAGATCGGGAGTTCGATCAGGCCGCGGACGAAGAACTGCTCGCCGGCGATGACGCAGAGGTCGGAGTCGAGCAGGCAGGCCTCGTCACCGGTCATCTCCGGCTGCCAGAAGTCCGGGGCGGGTGCGGCGAAGCTGAGCGGCGGGCCGCTGTGCACTCCGCCGCAGGCGCGACAGACGAACTGGTCGGTGCTCATGGCCGCGAAGCATACGACCGCTCGGATAACTCTTTCCTGTCCTGCCCGCTACGTCACACCGACGGAGCACCGCTAAAACCCGAAAATAGCTACTTTTTGGTGGTATCTCTGGAGCAAGTCTCGGAGGTGACCCACATGAAAGCACCCCTGCCCGACAACGAGATCGAGCGTCTGGCGGCGCTCTACTCCCTCGACATCCTCGACAGCCCACCGGAGAAGGACTTCGACGACATCGTCGCCCTGGCCGCCGGGGTCTGCGAGGCGCCGATGGCGATGGTCAGCCTGGTCGACGCCGACCGGCAGTGGGCCAAGGCGAGTACCGGCTCGGAACTCGCCGAGACCTCCCGGGACGCGTCCTTCTGCGCTCACGCGATCCTCGGCCGTGACCTGCTGCTGGTTCCGGACGCCCGGGAGGACGCCCGGTTCGCCGACAATCCGGCGGTCACCGCCGCGGACGGTGTCCGGTTCTACGCCGGCGCGCCGCTGCTGACCACCGACGGGTTCGCACTCGGCACGCTCTGCGTGCTCGACAACGAGCCGCGCCGGCTGGACATGGAGCAGCAGCAGGCGCTGCGTGCCCTGGCCCGGCAGGTGACCGCTCAGCTGGAGCTGCGCCGCTACTGTTTCGCCCTGGCCAACACCACGGCCCGCCTGCAGGAGCTGGAGCGCCGCAAGGACGATCTGGCCGGGCTGGTCGGCGGGGAGCTGCGGTCGTCGCTGCGGCTCATGTCGGCATATCTGGACCGGCTCGGCGACACCGGCTTCCACGACGCCGAGATGGCGGACCTGGTGGGCCGGGCGACCGCGGCGCACTGCCGGGGGTTCCGGGAGCTGATCGACCATCTCACCTCGATGGCCGACGCCGGGCTGGGCGGCGACAGCCTGCACATGCGGCAGTGCGACCTCACCCGGGTCACGCAGCGGGCGGTGGAGGCGGTCCGGCCGATCGCGGCCAGCAAGCACATCTGGATCCTGAACCAGGCCGGCGGCCCGTCGCTGCCGATCATCGCCGATCCGGTCCGGCTCGAGCAGGTGCTGACGCACCTGCTCTTCGCGGCGGTCAAGTACACCCCGGAGGGCGGCCGGGTCCGGGTGGGCACGGAGATGGAGTCGGGCCCGACCGTACGGCTGGACGACATGGATCTGCCGGACGGCATGCGCCCCGAACTGTTCCCGCATCTGTACTACGGCGCGATCGCGAACCCGGCTGACGTGCCCGGCCCGGACCGCGGGCTGGCCGTGGCGAAACGGATCCTGGACGCGCACCACGCCACGGTGGCGCTGTCCGACCGGCCCGGCGACGGCACCTCGCTGCACGTGGTTTTCCCGTACGCACAGATGACGCCGTCGGAGTTGATCCGCGACCTCGCGGTGGCCTGAGGCGATGTGTGGATTTCGGGTGCGATCCGCACCCGAAATCCACACGCACCATGGGGAGCCGGGGTGGTTGTCGGGTTGCCCGCCCCCGCCGACCGGGCCCGAGTCCGCCCGCGGCGAGCCCGCGC
>NZ_JBEZZB010000161.1:0-23615 GCF_040638955.1 Actinoplanes sp. NPDC024001 | reverse complement strand
GAGGCGGTGGCCCGCGCCGTCGAGCAGGCCCGCCGGGCCGCTGAGAAGGCTCGGCAGGGCGCTGAGGAGGCCCGCCAGGGCGCTGAGGCTGCCCGGCAGGGCGCCGGGGCAGCGGCGGGGCCGACCACTTCCCGGGACCGGGCACCCAGTTCCCCCTCGACACCGGACGATGGAGGCACGAGCGGGAGCGCCGCGCGTGCCCGGTCCGGGCCGGGGTCCGACGTCTGGGCCATGGCCACCGCGGAGGCCGCCGTTGGCGACGCGGCCGCGCACCGTAGCGTGGATCATGACCTGGGCGCTTCGGCGCCCGAGGACCGCGACGCGGCTGCGGGCGACGACGCCCGCTCCGGCGACGCGGTGTGAACTGTTTGCAGAGGGGACGGGCAGCGTGACGCTGACCATCGGAATCGACGTCGGCGGTACCAAGGTCGCCGGTGGCGTGGTCGACGAGCGGGGCAACGTGCTCGCGTCGAACCGGCGGCCGACGCCGGCGGAGGACCCGGCCGGCACCCGGGACACCATCGTCGAGGTGGCCGCCGAGCTGGCGGCGCAGTACCCGGACGCCACCGCGATCGGGATCGGCGCCGCCGCGTGGATCGACGCCGCCGGTTCGACCGTGCTGTTCGCGCCGAACCTGGCCTGGCGTGACGAGCCGCTGCAGGCTTATGTGAGCAAGGCCGTCGGTCTGCCCACCGTGCTGGACAACGACGCCAACGTGGCCGCCTGGGCGGAGTTCCGGTTCGGTGTGGCCCGGCACGCGGACGACTCGATGGTCATGATCACCGTCGGGACCGGTATCGGTGGCGGCATCGTGCTGAACGGCAAGCTCTGGCGCGGGGCCAACGGCATCGCCGCCGAGCTGGGCCACATCCAGTCGGTTCCGGACGGGCATCCGTGCGGCTGCGGCCGGCTCGGCTGCCTGGAGCAGTACGCGAGCGGCAACGCGCTGGTCCGCTTCGGCCGGGCCGGGGCGCGCCAGGAACCGGAACGCGCCGCGAAACTGCTGGAGCTGGCCGGCGGCGACGCCCTGGCGATCACCGGCCGGCAGATCACCGAGGCGGCGCGGGCCGGCGACGGCGTCGCCATGGACGCGTTCGCGCAGGTCGGCTACTGGCTCGGCGTCGCCCTCGCCGACCTGGCGCAGAGCCTGGACCCGCAGATCCTGGTGATCGGCGGCGGGGTGATCGACGCCGGGCCGCTGCTGATGGGCCCCGCCGAGCGCACCTACCGGGATCAGCTCGCCCAGCGCAACCGCTTCCCGGTGGCCGAGGTGCGGGCCGCCCAGATGGGCAACGTGGCCGGTGTGGTCGGCGCCGCCGACCTCGCCCGGTACGCCGGATAGTCCCCGCGCACATGTCCGGCGTCCCGCTGCGAGTGGTCAGCTACAACGTCCACGGGCTGCGGGACGACCGGGCCGCGCTGGTCGGCCTGATCCGCGAGCTGGCCCCGGACGTCCTGGTCGTGCAGGAGGCCCCGCGCCGCTTCCTCTGGCGGCAGAAATGCGCCTTCCTGGCCGCTGAGACCGGCCTGGTGGTGGCCGCCGGCGGCCTGCCCTCGCTGGGCAACCTGCTGCTGGTCAGCCTGCGGGTGGCGATCCGCCGGACGTGGTGCCTGCGCTATCCGCTCACCCCGGGCCGGCACCTGCGCGGCGCGGTCTTCGCCGAGGGCGCGGTCCACGGGGCCACCTTCACCGTCTCCGGCTCCCACCTGGCCACCGATCCGGCCGAGCGGCCCGCCCAGGCGGCCCGCTGGAAGGCCGAGCTGTCCGCGGTCGAGGGCCCGCTGATCGCCGCCGCCGACCTGAACGAGGGGCCGGGCGGCGGCGCCTGGCGGACGGTCGAGGACGGGCTGCTGTCGTCCGGCGACGACGTGCCCACTTTCCCGGCCACGCTGCCCCAGCGGCGGATCGACGGCATCTTCGTCAGCCCCGGGACAGCCATCGAACATTACGAGATCATCTCGACCGAGCGGGCCCGCGCAGCCAGTGATCATCTACCGGTCGTCGCGGACCTTCTGCTCCCTTCCTCCGAGCCCTGAGGTCTGCAAGGATCGCCGGGTGCACGACTCCCCCGACCCGGGTGACCGTCGCGACGCCGTCTGTGTGGTCGGTGCCGGCGCCAGCGGTCTCACCGCGATCAAGAACCTGCGCGAGCTGGGCTTCGCGGTCGACTGCTACGAGCGCGAGACCGGCGTCGGCGGCGCGTGGAACTGGCGTCACGACCGCAGCCCGGTCTATGCGAGCACCCATCTCATCTCGTCCCGGCCACTGACCGAGTTCCCCGACTTCCCGATGCCGGACACCTGGCCCGACTATCCCCACCACAGCCAGGTGCTCGCCTACCTGGAGCGGTACGCGAAGCATTTCGGTCTCGGCGAGCACATCTGGTTCGGCATGGAGGTGGTCTCCGCCGTGCCCGCCGGCGACGGCCGGTGGGACGTGACCATCCGGTCCACCGGCGGCGGCTCCTCGCGCACCCAGCGGTACGCGGCGATCGTGGTCGCCAACGGGCACAACTGGTCCCCGCTCAAGCCGGAGATCCCGGGGGAGTTCCGCGGCGAGGTGATGCACGCCTCGGCGTACAAGGACCCGGCGAAACTGCGCGGTCGCAGGGTGCTGGTGGTCGGCGGCGGCAACACCGGCTGCGACATCGCCGTCGAGGCGGCGCAGCAGGCCACCGAGGTGTGGCACTCCACCCGCCGCGGTTACTGGTACGCACCGAAGTACCTCTTCGGCCGCCCCGCCGACCAGGTCAACGACCGCGCCCTGCGGTACCGGCTGCCGCTGTGGCTGCGCCGGTGGCTCTACCGCCGCTTCACCGCCGACGTGACCCGCTTCGGGCTGCCCGAGCCGGACCACCGCCCGTACGAGAGTCATCCGGTCGTCAACAGCCTGCTGCCCTACTACCTGGGACACGGCCGGATCCGCCCGGTGCCCGATGTGGTGCGCTTCGACGGCGCGGCGGTGGAGCTGGCCGACGGCCGCCGGGTCGAACCCGATCTGGTGATCACCGCGACCGGCTACCGGCCCCGGTTCGACTTCCTCGAGCCGGAGCTGCTGGACACCGACGAGCACGGCCGCCCCGACCTGCACCTGCACGCCTTCGCCCGCAAGCATCCGACGCTTGCGGTGGTCGGCCTGCTGCAGCCGGACTCCGGGGTGCTGCCGCTGGCCCACTGGCAGAGCGTCGCGGTGGCCCGCTGGCTGCGCCTGCGGATGACCGACCCGGACCGGGCCGCCGCCGTGCAGCAGAGGGAGTCCACCCGGCCGCTGGCCTCCTGGTCGCGCCGCCGGGTGGTGCCGTCCTCGCGCCACTGGTTCGAGGTCGACCACATCGACTACCTGCGTGCCGTGGCGGGCCTGCTGAAGCAGATGGAGTCCTGAGGTGCTTCGTTTCGACGACTGGACCGATCCGGTGCCGCCCGCCGAGCGTGAGGTCGTCTCCCTGCTGCCGGACGACGACGAGGGCAACCCGCCGGTGCTGTTCGTGCCGGGGCTGGGGCAGGGGGCGTGGATCTACGCCGGGCACTGGCTCGGGCACACCGCCGGGCGCGGTTACCCGGCCCACGCGGTCACCCCGCGGACCGGCGGTGACCTTCGTGCCCAGGTGCACGACGTGGTCCAGGTGGCCGCCTCGCTGCCCCGGCAGGCCGTGCTGGTCGGCCACGGGGTCGGCGCCCTGGTGGTGGCCCGCGCCCTGGGCCGTTACCCGGCCCGTGCGGCGGTCCTGGTGGCCCCGGTGCTGGACGGCTGGGCCGCGCTCGGCGCCGCCCTGCGCAGCAACCCGTTCGGCACGTTCCCGGCGCTGTTCGGCGGGCGGTTGCGGTTGGCGCCGCGGCAGCTGTTCAGCGCCGAGCTCCCGGCCGAGGAGGCCGCGCGGCACCTGGAGCGGGTGGACGCCCGCCCGCGGGCCGAGTTGCTCACCCGGGCGCCGCTGCCCAGGCCGGTCGGCGCACCGCCGATCCTGGTGGCCGGCAGCCCCGATGACCGGGTGGTGCGCCGCGCCGCGCTGGACCGGGCCGCCGCCCGTTACGGCGGCGCGCCGCTGCTGTTCCCCGGCATGGGGCACGACCTGATGCTGGAGCCGGGCTGGGCCGAGCCGATCGACGCGATCCTCGACTGGCTCGGCAAGCAGTTACCCGCGCGGGTTCACTGACCGCTGCCGGGGGATCCGCCGTTTCGCGCCGGGCAGGCGCTCCGCGAGGGATCCGGTGTGGTCCAGCGCGGTCAGGTACGCCCGGGCCCAGGCCAGGATGTCGTGCCCGGCCAGGTGCTGCCGCATGGCGGTCATCCGGGCCGTCAGGTCGGCCGGTTCGGCCTCCATGGCGCGCAGCAGCGTCTCCTTGAGCCCGTCCAGGTCGTGCGGGTTGACCAGGAACGCCTGCTCCAGCTCGGCGGCCGAGCCGGCGAACTCGCTGAGCACCAGGGCGCCGGTGCCGTCCTCGCGGGCCGCCACGTACTCCTTGGCGACCAGGTTCATGCCGTCGCGCAGCGGGGTCACCACCATCACGTCCGCGGTCTGGTAGAGGGCGGCGAGCTGGGCCCGGGCGAACGGCTGGTTCAGGTAGTGGATGGCGGGTTCGCCGACCCGGCCGTACTCGCCGTTGATCCGGCCGACCTCGCCCTCGATCCGGTCGCGCAGGCCCCGGTAGCTCTCCACCCGTTCCCGGCTGGGGACGGCGACCTGCACCATCACCGTGTCGCGGACCTTCACGTACCCGTCGCGCAGCAGCTCGCTGTACGCCGTGAGCCGGTGCTCGATGCCCTTGGTGTAGTCCAGCCGGTCGACGCTGAGCAGCACCCGCTTGGGCTGCCCGAGGTCGTGCCGCAGCTGTTTCGCCTGGCTGACCACGTCCGGGCGGGTGACCAGCGCCCGCATCTCGGCGACGTCGATGGAGACCGGGAACGCCCCGGTCCGCACGGTCCGCCCGTCGACCGTGATGGCGTGGTCGGTGGCGTCCGCGCCGAGCAGTTTCTGCGCCAGCTGGGCGAAGTTGTGCGCCGCCTGCTCGCGCTGGAAGCCGACCAGGTCCGCCCCGAGCATCCCGCGCAGCAGCTCGACCCGGCGGGGGAGCTGCATGAACAGCTCGGGCGGCGGGAACGGCACGTGCATGAAGAACCCGATCAGCAGGTCGGGGCGCAGGTCCCGGAGCATCCGCGGCACCAGCTGCAGGTGGTAGTCCTGCACCCAGACGGCGGCGCCCTCCTCGGCGACCTCGGCGGCCGCCTCGGCGAACCGCTCGTTGACCGTCCGGTACGTCTCCCACCAGTCCCGCTGGAAGACCGGCTGCTGCACCGCGTCGTGGTAGAGCGGCCACAGCGTCGAGTTGGCGAACCCCTCGTAATAGCCGCGCAGCTCGTCCCCGGTCAGCGCCACCGGCCGCAGGCGCAGGCTGCCCATGTCCGGCAGGGCCGGCGCCGGACCGACCCCGCCGGCCCAGCCGACCCAGGTCGCCGGGGTCGGTGCCAGGATCGCGTGCAGGGCGCTGGCCAGGCCACCTGGGTTGCGGCGCCATTCGCAGGCGCCGTCCGGTGCGGCGTTGTCATCCAGGGGCAGACGGTTGGCGACGACCACGAATGAGCTCTGACGCATCACCGTAGGTTACTGGCCGAACACCAACATCGGTCTATACGACAGCGCCGTCGTCGAATTCGTCGTCGTCGTGGCCCGAGCGCAGCCGCCAGACCAGGGTGACCGCGCCACCGACGATCGCGGCGAACCCGAGGAAGGTCACCAGCCGCTCGTCGACCGGGATGAGCCGCGGGAAGAGGAAGAGCACGAACCCGATCACGACGCCGAGCAGGCCCATCACCGCGTACTTCGAGATGTGCGGCATCGGCGGGGGCGGTGGCGGGATGTAGCGCTCGTCCTCGTCGTCCTCGTCGTCGGGCGGCAGGTCGGCGCCGAACGTGTCGAGTCCGTAGAGGATCGACGGCTCCTGCGGGTCGGTGCGCCGCCGGTTCAGCGGTGTGCCCTCCTCGGTCACCGGGCGAGCCGGCGGGCGCTGCTGCTCCTGGGGATCGACGCCCTCGACGGCCGGCCACGGTGTGGCGGCGTCGTCGTCGGCGGTGGTGTGGAACCCGGCGATGATCTTGTCCCACTCGGCGTCCACCTCGGCCTGCGGCCGGGGATCCGCCGGGGGCGGGGTGGGTGGCGCGCCGCCGGTCACCTTCTGCAGGTGCTCGCGCGCGGTCGCCAACTGGGTCCGGTCGACGAACAGCCGGTCGATCGGGCGCGCGGGCAGCGTGGTGGCCCGCAGGATGGGGTTCTGATCCGCCGTGGGCTGGAGATACGCCGCGATCCCGCCGGCCGCGAGCACGTCGAGCAGGTGCTCACCGACCCGTGGATCCACGTCACCCGCCGCGGCGTAGTCGGCCGCGTCGAGCCCGTTGTCGCGCCGCCCACGACGGGCGCCACCCGTTGTCACCGATGCACCCCCTTGCCGACCGTGCCTTGAATGGTGACACGGCAGGCGCCTGTTGCGGGAGTGCGATTGTGGCGCGCCGCCCCCGCTTCGTACGCTTTCTGTCGCCCCGACGCCCGGCGGCATCCGCTGAAAGGACGTCAGTGTTCTACTGGCTGCTGAAGTTGGTGGTCCTCGGACCGCTGCTGAGACTGGTCTTCCGCCCCAAGGTGGAGGGCCTGAAGAACGTACCTCGCTCCGGTCCGGTGATCCTCGCCTGCAACCACCTCTCGTTCTCCGACTCGATCTTCACCCCGCTGATCATGAAGCGGAAAGTGACCTTCGTCGCCAAGGCCGAATACTTCACCGGCAAGGGGATCAAGGGCTGGTTCTCGCGGATGTTCTTCGTCGGCGCGGGGACGATCCCGGTGGACCGTTCGGGTGGGCAGGCCGCCCAGGCGGCCCTCGACACCCTGCTGCGGGTGCTGCGCGAGGGCAACGTCGCCGGCATCTACCCGGAGGGCACCCGGTCGCCGGACGGGCGGCTCTACCGCGGCAAGACCGGCGTGGCCCGGCTGGCGCTGGAGAGCGGCGCCCCGGTGGTCCCGGTGGCCCTGCTGAACACCGACGAGATCCAGCCGACCGGCACGCTGATCCCGAAGGTCAAGCGGGTGCGGATCCGGATCGGCAAGCCGCTCGACTTCTCCCGGTACGCGGACCAGCGCGGCGACCGCTTCGTCGAGCGGGCGATCACCGACGAGATCATGTACGAGCTGATGGCCCTCTCCGGCCGGGAGTACGTCGACGTTTACGCCTCGACGCTGAAGACCACGATCGAGGCGCCCGTCAACTCCCCATCCCGGCGCGGCGACGGAGTGCCTGGACGTCGGTGACGACGATCCGGCGGCCCTCGGTGCGCAGCCAGCCGCGGCTGGCGAACGAGCCGATCGCCTGATTCACGCTCTGGCGGGAGCCGCCGGCCATCTCGGCCAGCTGGCTCTGGTTCAGCTCGATGGTGATCATCGGCGCCTGGCTCTCGCCGGAGAGCCGGACCAGGGTCTTCGCCACGCGGCCGGGCAGGTCGAGGAAGACGTGATCGGCGTTCTGCTCGGTGAGCCGCCGGATCAGGCCGCCGACCGAGCGCATCACCGCGTCCAGGATCCGCGGGTTGGAGTGGACCAGGTCCATGAAGGCGGCCCGGGACAGCGACAGGGCCTGCGAGTCCTCGATCGCCTCGGCGGACGCGCTGCGGGTCGAGGCGTCCAGCAGGGACACCTCGCCGAGCACATCGGGCGGGCGGACGACGGTGAGCACGGCGCGCTCGCCGGTCGGCGCGGTCCGGAAAACCGCGACGGCGCCTCGCTTCATGATGATCAGCGAGTCGCCGGGATCGTGCTCCACGAAGAGGATCTGCCCCTTGCGGTAGTGACGTGGGACGGCCGCCGCGATGACCCGTTGCCGAACGTCCGGCTCGAGCCCGGCGAACATGTCCACGCCGGTTAACGCGTCACCGGAATCCGGCATGCGATGGTCCACGGCGTTATCCCTCCCCCGATGGGGACCGCGTCGACCCGGCCGGCGCCGGCCCCACGACGCGAACGATCACTATTAGCACGAAGCGTGCCTCGAACGCCATTCCTGCCCGGACATCGAAGGCTCGCTCCGTACGATCATGTCGCTTCGGTAGCAATCTGTAAACCACCCATCGCCTTCTGTGATTGTCGCCCTCGCTGTCCGTCGCATTAGCGGCTTGTGCCGAGATAATCCCGCCGTGCCGGATGATGAGCTTCTTCGATCGACCTTGCGCGACCAGTGGCACCTCGTTCCGACCGAGATCACCGAGCGGCCGGCGACCCTGATGTCGCGCGGCTGGGAGGTCGTCGCGGGCGACGGCCACTACGTGGCCCGGCTCGCCGAGAGCGCCGCACGGCAGCAGATCGAGGCCGGCCTGATGGCCGCCGAACACCTGCGCGGCGTACGCATCGACGCGGGCGAGCCGATCCGTACGCTCGGCGGCGGGCTGACCGCGGAGACGCCGTACGGGGCTCTCGCCGTGCTCCGCCGCGTCCCCGGCCGGCATCTCGACGGGCGCGACCCGGTCGACCAGCAGTGGTGGGGCGAGCGGCTCGGCGCCGTGCACCGCGCCCTGCGGGAGTTCCGCCATCCGGGGCTGCGCCCGTGGCAGCTGATCGACGTGGACGCGCCGCATCTCGGCGCCGAGCCGTGGCTGCGCGGAGCGGTCGCCGCCGCGGTGACCGCGGCCACCCGGCTCACCGTCACCGATCAGCTGACCTACGGTGTGCTGCACGGCGACCCGGCGCCGGACACGTTCGTGCTGGACACCGCGACCGGCCGCTCCGGCCTGCTGCACTGCGGGGCGAGCGGCACCGGCCCGCTGGTCTACGACGTGGCCGCGGCGGTCGCCTACGCGGGTGGCCCGGAGCAGGCCGCCGAACTGCTCGACGGTTACCGGGCGGCGGGGCCGGTGAGCGCCGACGAACTGGACGCCGCGCTGCCGGTGCTGCTCCGGCTGCGCTGGGCCGTGCAGGCGGACCGGGCCGCCCGGCAGGGACTCGGCGATGAGCTGAGCCGGGCGAGGCAGGCCCTGGAGTCCATGCCCGGATGACTATGGGCGAGGATGTCAGCGATGCCTTACCGCTATTTCTATGACTGTGAATTCATCGAGGACGGCCGGATCGTCGACCTCGTTTCGATCGGCGTCGTCGACGAGTTCGGCCGCGAGTTCTACGCGGTCAGCACCGAGTTCGACGACTCCCGCGCGGTGCCCTGGGTGCGCCGCAACGTGCTCGACAAGCTGCCGTCCCCGTCCGACAAGGCGTGGCGCAGCCGGGAGCGCATCCGCGAGGACCTCTACGAGTTCCTGGTCGAGCCGATCCGGGGCCGCAACGAGCAGATGGAGCTCTGGGCCTGGTACGCGGCGTACGACCATGTGGCGCTCGCCCAGTTGTGGGGAGCGATGCCGGCGCTGCCCCGGGAGATCCCCCGGTTCACCAAGGACCTGCGCCAGCGCTGGGACGACCTGAACCGCCCGCCGCTGCCCGAGATGGCCGGCCGGCACGACGCCCTGGTCGACGCCCGGCACAACCTGGCCCGCTGGCAGGCCATGCTCAAGACCGCCTAGCGGCGCCGCGTCTCCAGTGGTGGGACGCACTCCCGCATGATCGCCCGGACGTCGGTCTCGGACGGCTCCGCACCGAGATCGCCGTTGTCCGGCCGGGCCCGCAGCCCGTCGATCACCAGCTCCAGATATCTCTCGTAGAGGTCCGGCCGGCACTCGGCGCTCTGCTGCGCCAGGTCGGTGACCATCGCCATGATGATCGGGAAGTCGCGGAACCCGGCATCCGCCCGCAGCGAGCCCTCGGCGTGCGCCCGCGCCATCAGCTGCTCCAGCAACGGCACGATGTGCTCACCCGCCTGCGTGAAGTGGTGCTCGTCCATGCTCAGCGCGGCGTCGCGCAGGCCGCGGTCGGTGGCGTGCATCCGCGCCGACCGGCGCAGGAAACCGGTCAGCCCGTCCCAGGCCGACGGCTCGGTGAGCGCCTCCTCGGCGAGCGTGACGAGATCCTCCAGCCGGTCCGTGAAGACCGCCTCGACCAGCGCCTCCTTGGTGGGGAAGCGGCGATAGACGGTGCCCACCCCGACACCCGCGTGATGGGCGACGTCGTCCAGCGTGGCGGCGAAACCGCGGGCGGCGAAGACCTCGCGCGCGGCCTGGATGATCCGCTCCCGGTTGCGCTGGGCGTCGCGCCGCAGCGGCCGGGCCTCGGTCTCGGTCATGTGGGCAAGCCTACATCTAAGTGGAGAGCAATCCTCAACTTCCGCTGCTAGCCTGCCGAAGTGGAGGACGTACCTCAACTTCGGGAAGGCTGTGCATGAGCACCCTGATTGATCGGCCAGAGGCCGCTGTACGTGAGACCGGCCGCTGGTGGGCGCTCGTGGTGCTGGCGCTGGCCCAGCTGATGGTGGTGCTCGACGCCACGATCGTGAACATCGCGCTGCCCACCGCCCAGGCCGACATCGGCTTCGACGACCACGGCCGGCAGTGGGTCGTCACCGGGTACGCCCTCGCGTTCGGCAGCCTGCTGCTGCTCGGCGGCCGGCTCTCCGACTTCTTCGGCCGCAAGCGGATGTTCATCATCGGCCTGGTCGGTTTCGCCCTGGCCTCGGCGCTCGGCGGCGCGGCCGGCAGCCTGGAGCTGCTGATCGTGGCCCGCGCACTGCAGGGCGTCTTCGGCGCGGCGCTGGCCCCGGCCGCGCTGTCGCTGCTCTCCACGACCTTCACCGAGCCGGCCGAGCGGGGCAAGGCGTTCGGCATCTTCGGCGCCATCTCCGGCGCCGGCGGCGGCATCGGCCTGCTGCTCGGCGGCGTGCTCACCGAGTACGTCTCCTGGCGCTGGTGCCTCTACGTCAACCTGGTGATCGCCGCAATCGCCGTGCTCGGCGCGATGACCAAGCTCCGCGACGAGCCGGTCCCCGCCCACGGGAAGATCGACATCCCGGGCACGGTCACCGCGGTCGCCGGCCTGGTCGCGCTCGTCTACGGCCTGGCCAACGCCGAGACCGACGGCTGGACCGACGCCATGACGCTCGGCCCGATCGTCGCCGGCCTGGTCTTCCTCACCGCCTTCGTGCTGATCGAGCGCCGGGTGGCGCACCCGCTGCTGCCGCTGCGTGTGGTGCTCGACCGCAACCGCGGCGGCTCCTACGCCTCGATCGCGATCGCCGGCGCCGGCATGTTCGGCATCTTCCTCTTCCTGACCTACTACCTGGCCGGCATCCTGCGGTTCACCCCGGTCGAGACCGGTCTGGCGTTCCTGCCGATGCTCGGCGCGGTGATGCTCACCGCGACCACCGCCGGCTCGATGCTGGCCCCGAAGATCGGACCGCGGCCGCTGGTCCCGGTCGGCGCGCTGATCGCGGCGGGCGGCATGGTCCTGCTGACCCGGCTGGAGCTGGACTCGTCGTACGCGAGCGGGGTGCTGCCCGGCCTGATCGTGATCGGCCTCGGCCTCGGCCTGGTCTTCGCACCGACGCAGAACGCGGCGACCTCGGGCGTCGAGCACCGGGACGCCGGTGTCGCCTCCGCGATGATCAACACGGTGCAGCAGATCGGCGGCTCGATCGGCACCGCGCTGCTCAGTTCGTTCGCCGCCAGCGCGGCCACGGACTACGCGGCCGGCAAGGAGCCGACGCCGCTGCTGGCGGCCGAGGCCGCGCTCTCGAGCTACCACACGGTCTTCTGGTGGTCGGCCGGCTTCTTCGTCCTGTCCGCGATCGTCGCGGCGCTGCTGTTCCGCACCGGCCCGCTGGACGTCGACCCGGACGCGCCGCCGGCGATGGCCCACTGACCCTCGGCGGAGATCGGCCCGGCTGGATGTCCAGCCGGGCCGTTCGCGGTTTGAGCGGTGCCCTCGCGGGAAGTTCGGGCGCTAGCCGAGGAGAAAGCGAGGAAACGACATGTCCGGCACCGAGCAGGAGCAACGCGACAAGGTCAAGAAGATGGTGGCCGACGCGCGGATCTGCATGCTGACCACGATGACCGAGGACCACCGGCACGTCAGCCGCCCGATGGCCCTGCAGGAGGTGGAGTTCGACGGTGACCTGTGGTTCTTCGCCTACGCGGACTCCGACCTGGTGGCGCAGATCAGCCACTACCCGCAGGTCAACGTGGCGTTCAGCGACCCGAAGCAGCAGAACTGGATCTCCATCGCCGGCGCGGCCTCGCGGGTGGACGACCGGGCCAAGGCGGAGCAGCTGTGGAGCGCCCCGCTCAAGGCGTGGTTCCCGGACGGCCTGGACACGCCGAACCTGACCCTGGTCAAGGTGACCACGCAGACCGCGGAGTACTGGGAGGCGGCGCACAGTTCGAAGGTCGTCACGCTGCTCGGGTACGCCAAGGCGGTCGTTACCGGAAAGACGCCGGACGCGGGCGAGAACGAAACCGTCAGGCTTTAGCGGGGCGGCTTCGACCGGGTCCCGGGCGGCGACTAGAGTTCCGGTTGCGGCCCGCCCCGGGCCCGGCAACGCTGCCGAACCGAATCGTCCCAGGGGCCTCGACGGGCTATCCGCATCTCGCTACCCGATCCAGGGGGAAGAAAAATGCGTATCGGCGTGCTCACCGGTGGCGGCGACTGCCCCGGTCTCAACGCGGTCATCCGGGCTGTCGTCCGCAAGGGCGTCACGGCTTACGGCCACGAGTTCGTCGGGTTCCGGGACGGCTGGAAGGGCCCGCTGGAGGGCCTGACGAAGCCGCTGGGCATCGCGGAGGTCCGTGGCATCCTGCCGCGCGGTGGCACCATCCTGGGCTCCTCCCGCACCAACCCGTTCAAGATCGACGGCGGCGTCGAGAAGATCAAGGCCAACCTGGCCGAGCAGGGCGTGGACGCGCTGGTCGCGATCGGCGGCGAGGACACCCTCGGCGTCGCGACCAAGCTGCACGACCTGGGCGTCAACGTCGTCGGCGTGCCGAAGACGATCGACAACGACCTGAACGCCACGGACTACACCTTCGGCTTCGACACCGCGGTGAACATCGCGATGGAGGCCATCGACCGGCTGCACACCACCGCCGAGTCGCACCACCGCACCCTGGTCGTCGAGGTCATGGGCCGGCACGCCGGCTGGATCGCGCTGCACGCCGGCCTCGCCGGCGGCGCGAACGTCATCCTGCTGCCGGAGCGCAAGTTCGACGTCGAGCAGGTCGCCACGTACGTGACCAAGCGCTTCCAGGTCGAGTACGCGCCGATCGTGGTCGTCGCCGAGGGCGCCCAGCCGCTCGACGGCCAGATGATCCTGCACAACCAGGAGCTGGACAGCTTCGGCCACGTCCGCCTCGGCGGCATCGGCCAGTGGCTGGCCGAGCAGCTGGAGGAGAAGACCGGCAAGGAGGCCCGGACCGTCGTCCTCGGCCACATCCAGCGCGGCGGCACCCCGACCGCGTTCGACCGGGTCCTCTCCACCCGCTTCGGCCTGCAGGCGATCGACGCGGTGCACGAGGGCGACTTCGGCAAGATGATGGCGCTGCGCGGCACCGACATCGTCCGGGTCCCGCTGATCGAGGGCACCGGCGAGCTGAAGACCGTTCCGCTGGAGCGCTACGAAGAGGCTGAGGTCTTCTTCGGCAACTGAGTTCGGCGCAGGGCCGGGGGACTTCCCCCGGCCCTCATCCGTGGAGGGATGCGCGTTGCCCAAGCACACCGTCGCGGTCATCGGGGCCGGCAAGATCGGTGAACTCGTCCTCTCCGGCCTGCTGCGGTCCGGCTGGCCGGCCTCCCGGCTGCTGGTCACCGCCCGGCGCGCCGCTCGCGGCGCCGAGCTGGCCGAGCGGTACGGCGTGACGGTCGTGGAGAACACCGAGGCGGTGACCCGGGCCGACATCCTGGCCATCGCGGTGAAGCCGCAGGACGCCGCGACGCTGCTCGACGAGGTGGGCGGCAAGATCCCCGCCGACAAGCTGGTGGTCTCGCTCTGTGCCGGGCTGCCGACCAGCTTCTTCGCCGCGCGGCTGCCGGAGGGCACGCCGGTGGTCCGGGTCATGACCAACACCCCGGCGCTGGTGGACCAGGCGATGACGGCGATCTCAGCCGGCCCGCACGCCAACGGCGAGCACCTGGCCATCGCCGAGGAGATGTTCAAGCCGCTCGGCGCCACCCTGCGCGTTCCGGAGTCGCAGCAGGACGCGGTCACCGCGCTCTCCGGTTCCGGCCCGGCCTACTTCTACCTGCTCGTCGAGGCGATGATCGACGCGGGCATCCTGCTCGGTCTGCCCCGGCAGGTGGCCCATGAGCTGATCGTGCAGACCGCCATCGGGTCGTCGGTGATGCTGCGCGACTCCGGCGAGCACCCGGTGAAGCTGCGCGAGGCGGTCACCTCGCCGGCGGGCACCACGATCGCGGCGATCCACGAGCTGGAGAAGCACGGGGTCCGCGCGGCCCTGCTCGGCGCGCTCGAGGCGGCCCGCGACCGGGCCCGCGAGATCGCCGACCAGGCCCGCTGATCCGGCTGACGCTCAGCGTCGCCCGCGGCCGCGCGAAGCAGCGCTGGGCGGCAGCCGGTGTAGTCGGCTGACGCTGAGCGTCGTCTTGGGCCCCGCAAAGCAGCACTGGGCGGCAGCCGGTGTAGTCAGCTGACGCTGAGCGTCGTCTGGGGCCGCGCGAAGCAGCACTGGGGGTCAGCTGGACCGCGTGCTTAAGCCCGGCGGTCGCGCTTCGGCCCGGTGTGGCAGGTGATCGCGCTTGGCCACGGGCGCTTCGGTAGCCCGTACCGAAAAGGGTCTTAATACCAGATCGCGATCTTGCTGCCGTTGCTCTCCTCGGGTGGGCTGGGGTGGCTGAGTGCCGCGCCGGTCGCCACGCGGTGAGCGGTCCAGGCGACCGCGGCGGCGTCCAGGATGTCGTCCGGCGGGGCCTGCCCCGCCGGGCCCAGGCGGTCCGGCAGCACGATGCCGTGCCGGGCCAGCAGCTCGCGGCGGCGGGCCTGGCCGCTCCAGGTCTTCTTCGCGTACGGCAGCGGCTCGCCCGCCATGGTCCGGAAGGACATCTCCGGGTGTGCCTCGAAGAGCAGGCCGGGGTGGCGTTCCCAGATGGCGTTGGCCTCGAGCAGCTTGGGACGCAGCGCCCAGGACTGGCGGCTCAGGCCGGCGCCGGTGAGCTCGCGGCAGACCCGGTTGGCCGAGGCGAAGTCGGTCTCCTCCCAGACCGCGCGCGGCGGCACCCGGAAGACGCTGCCGCGGCGCGGGCCGAGCTGGTCGGCGGCGAGGGTGTCGGCGGCGCGCCAGCGGTCCGGGAGCATGCCGAGGGGGATGTCGACGCCGATCACCGCGGCCCCGGAGCTGCCCGCGACGATCTCGTAGAGCGTGGACGCCAGCACGGCACGCCCGAAGGCGCCGTCGCGCAGCTCGACGCCGACCCAGCCGAGGGCGTACGCGTCGACGCCTATGACGTGGATGCTCATGGAACGAGTGGGTCTTCAGTCCGGTCAGGGGCGGTGGCGGGGCGGTCGGATGGGGGGAGGAACTTCTCGACGGTGTTGACCAGCTGGCTGTCGTCCGGTGCGGTTCCCGGGGCGAAGCGGGCCACGACGGCGCCGTCGGGCGCCACCACGAACTTCTCGAAATTCCACTGGATGTCTTCGCCGTCGCCGACCAGCTCGCGGTAGAGCGGATGCCGTCCGGGCCCGTTGACCTCGACCTTCTCGGTCACCGGGAAGGTCACCCCGTAGTTCACCGAGCAGAACTCGGCGATCTCCTCGGCGGTGCCCGGCTCCTGGCCGCCGAACTGGTCGCACGGCACGCCGACCAGCACCAGGCCACGGTCGCGATAGGTCTCGTAGAGGGATTGGAGTCCGGCGTACTGCGGGGTCAGTCCGCAGCGAGAGGCCACATTGACCACCAGCACGACCGATCCGCGGTAACGGTCCAATTCGGTCGGGCCACCGGTGAGGGCGTCAATGTCGACGTCGAAGATGGTCATGACGGAAGACTACGCGCTGTGTCCATCTGAACGCATCCCGTCGCTGGTCGCCGCGTGATGTTAAAGCGACCTTAAAGGTGTTCACCTCGCTTGACTGTTGTTAATCGATGTGACTACCGTCTCCTCAACCCTCTCTTTGGAAAGTTTCCTAACTGTTGAGGAGACATCCCCGTGTCTAAAACCACCCGCCGGGCGATCTTTGCCGGTGCGGTCGTCCTGGCGGCCGGCATCGCGGTGCCCGCCGTCTCGGCGTCCGCCGCCGTCGCCTGTGCCCCCGCATGGAGCGCCACCGCCACATATGTGAAGGACAACGTCGCCTCACAGAACGGCAAGAACTACACCGCCAAGTGGTGGACCCAGGGCGAGTCCCCGGCCACCAACAGCAGCCAGTGGGCCGTCTGGGTCGACAACGGAGTCTGCGGTGGCACCACGCCGCCCACCACCCCGCCGACCACGCCTCCCACGACGCCGCCGACCACCCCTCCGACGACGCCGCCCACCACCCCGCCGACCACGAACCCGCCGACGGGCAGCAAGTGGGTCGTCGGCTACTTCGCCGAGTGGGGCGTCTACGGCCGCGGCTACCACGTGAAGAACATCGACACGTCCGGCTCGGCCTCGAAGCTCACCCACATCCTGTACGCGTTCGCCAACACCACCGGCGGCAAGTGCACGATCGGTGACTCCTACGCCGACTACGAGCGGGCCTACACCGCCGCGGAGAGCGTCGACGGCGTCGCGGACACCTGGGACCAGCCGCTGCGCGGTTCGTTCAACCAGCTCCGCAAGCTGAAGAAGAAGTACCCGCACATCAAGGTGATCTACTCGGTCGGTGGCTGGACCTGGTCCGGTGGCTTCACCGAGGCGGCCAAGAACCCGGCCGCGTTCGCCGACTCCTGCCACAAGCTGGTCGAGGACCCCCGCTGGGCGGACGTCTTCGACGGCATCGACATCGACTGGGAGTACCCGAACGCCTGCGGCCTGACCTGTGACACGTCCGGCCCGAACGCGTTCAACAACGTGATCTCCGCGCTGCGCACCAAGTTCGGCTCGAGCGCCCTGATCACCGCCGCCATCACCGCCGACGGCTCCAACGGCGGCAAGATCGACGCCACCGACTACGCCACCGCGGCGACGAAGATGGACAAGATCTTCCCGATGACCTACGACTACTTCGGCGCCTTCGCCGCTCAGGGTCCGACCGCCCCGCACTCGCCGCTGACCTCGTACAACGGCATCCCGCAGGCCGGCTTCAACTCGGACGCCGCGGTGCAGAAGCTGAAGAGCAAGGGCATCCCGGCCAGCAAGATCCTGCTCGGCATCGGCTTCTACGGCCGCGGCTGGACCGGCGTCACGCAGGCGGCTCCGGGTGGCACCGCGACCGGCGGCGCCGCGGGCACCTACGAGACGGGCATCGAGGACTACAAGGTCCTCAAGACCAAGTGCCCGGCCACCGGTACGGTCGCCGGCACCGCCTACGCCTTCTGCGGCAACAACTGGTGGAGCTACGACACCCCGTCGACCATCGCCGGCAAGATGACCTACGCGAAGACCCAGGGTCTCGGCGGCGCGTTCTTCTGGGAGCTCTCCGGTGACACCACCAACGGCGAGCTGATCACCGCCATCAAGAGCAACCTCTGATCTGATTTGGGACGGAGGGGCACCGGCCGCAAGGTCGGTGCCCCTCTTTCGTAGGCTTTGAAGTTATGCGCCGTGAGTGGCATCAGCTCAGTCACCCGGGGGTGGGTAACACCGCCTTCCAGACGTCCCGCCCGTCCACGAACTCCGCGGAGGACGAGGCCCTCGGCCTCGACCACTGGCGGGGCCTGCCGCGCGTGCAGATGCCGCCGTGGCCGGACATGGCCGAGGTCGCCGAGGTCTGCAAGGTCCTCGACAACGTCCCGTCGATCGTCGCCCCCTACGAGGTGGACCAGCTGCGGTCCCGGCTCGCCGAGGTGTGCGAGGGGCGGGCGTTCCTGCTGCAGGGCGGCGACTGCGCCGAGACCTTCGCCGACAACACCGAGAGCCACCTGCTGGCCAACGCGCGCACCCTGCTGCAGATGGCGGTGGTGCTGACCTACGGCGCCTCGATGCCGGTGGTGAAGGTCGCCCGGGTCGCCGGGCAGTACACCAAACCCCGCTCGTCGATGACCGACTCGCTGGGCCTGCCCGCGTACCGCGGTGACCTGATCAACTCGCTGGACCCGAACGAGGCGGCCCGGGTGGCCGACCCGCAGCGGATGATCCGGGCGTACGCGAACTCCGCCGCCGCGATGAACATGCTCCGCGCGTACCTCGCCGGTGGCCTGGCCGACCTGCACGGCCTGCACGACTGGAACAAGGACTTCGTGCGCGCCTCGCCGGCGGGCGAGCGCTACGAGGCGATCGCCCGCGAGATCGACCGGGCGCTCGACTTCATCCGGGCCTGCGGCATGACCGACAGCGAGGCGCTGCGCACGGTCAGCCTGTACTGCTCGCACGAGGCGCTGGCCCTGGAGTACGACCGGGCGCTCACCCGGGTTTCGAACGGGAAGGCCTACGGGCTGTCCGGCCACTTCCTCTGGGTGGGGGAGCGGACCCGGCAGCTCGACCACGCGCACATCGACTTCATCAGCCGGATCGCCAACCCGATCGGCGTGAAGCTCGGCCCCGGCACCTCGCCGGAGACCGCGATCGAGCTCTGCGAGAAGCTGAACCCGCAGAACATCCCGGGCCGGCTCACCCTGATCAGCCGGATGGGCAACGGCAAGGTCCGCGACGCCCTGCCCCCGATCGTGGAGAAGGTGACCGCGGCCGGCGCCAAGGTCGTCTGGCAGTGCGACCCGATGCACGGCAACACCCACGAGTCGTCGAACGGCTACAAGACCCGCCACTTCGACCGGGTCGTCGACGAGGTGCTCGGCTACTTCGAGGTGCACCGCGGCCTCGGCACCCATCCGGGCGGCATCCACATCGAGCTGACCGGCGAGGACGTCACCGAGTGCCTCGGCGGCGCCCAGGGCATCGAGGACCTCGACCTGCCGGATCGCTACGAGACCGCCTGCGACCCGCGGCTGAACACCCAGCAGAGCCTGGAGCTGGCCTTCCTGGTCGCGGAGATGCTCCGTGGCTGACCTCCGGTCTGACACCGTCACCCGGCCCACCGCCGGGATGCGGGAGGCGATGGCCACCGCCGCGGTCGGCGACGACGTCTTCGGCGACGACCCCACGGTCAACGCGCTGGAGAACCACGTCGCGGCGCTGTTCGGGCACGAGGCGGCGCTGTTCGCCCCGTCCGGCACGATGGCCAACCAGATCGCCCTGCAACTCGTCGTGCCGCCGGGCGGTGAGCTGCTGGCCGGCGCCGATGCGCACGTGGTCACCTATGAGCTGGGCGCGGCCGCCGCCCTCGGTGGCATCTCCACCCGCACCTGGCCGTCCGACGGCGCCGCCCTGGACGTGGACCGGATCGCCGCGATGATCCGCCCGGCCGGCTACCCGTCGGTGCCGACCGCGGCGATCGCCGTCGAGCAGACCCACAACCTCGGCGGAGGCGGCGTGGTCTCCCTCTCGGCGCTGCGAGACCTGCGCGCGGTCGCCGACGCCCACGGGCTGGCCCTGCACTGCGACGGCGCCCGGATCTGGCACGCGCACGTCGCCGACGGGGTGCCGCTGACCGAGTACGGCACGCTCTTCGACACCCTGTCGGTCTGCCTCTCCAAGGGTCTCGGCGCGCCGGTCGGCTCGCTGGTGATCGGCAGCCGGGAGCAGATCGCCCGGGCCCGGATCATCCGCAAGCGGATGGGCGGCGGCATGCGGCAGGTCGGCATCCTCGCCGCCGCCGGGCGTTACGCCCTCGACCATCACGTACGCCGGCTGGCCGAGGACCACGAGCGGGCGCACCGCATCGCCGAGGCGCTGGCGCCGTACGGGGTGGTGGACCCGGCTCAGGTGCGGACCAACCTGGTGCCCCTGGACCTGACGAAGTCAGCCCTGGACGCGCCCACCCTGGCCGCCGAGGCCGCGCAACGGGACGTCTTCATCGCCGCCATGCTGCCCCGCACGGCCCGCCTGGTCACCCACCTCGACCTGGACGACGCCGCGACCGATCACGCGATCGCGGTCCTGAGCGAGCTGCTCTCCTGACGGGCTGCGGCGGCCCGGACGAAGCCCCGGATCACCGGGTGCGGGTCCGAGCCGTCCCCGGCGAGTTCCGGCTGGAAGAGCGTGGCGAGGTAGAACGGGTGGCCGGGTAGCTCGGCGACCCGGACCTCGCCGGCGTCGTCGTGGCCGGTGAAGCGCATGCCGTGCGCCCGGAGCAGGTCCAGGTGGGCGGCCGCGAGGCCGTAACTGCAGTGGTAGCGCTCGACGGTGCGGGCGGCGCCGAGCAGGCGCTCGATGAGCGAGCCCGGCTCCAGGTCGACGACGGCCTCGTGCCCGGCCAGCGAGCAGGCCAGCGCGACGACCAGCTCGTCGTCGCCGGCCTCGCCGTACTCGGCGTGCTGCGCGTCGCCGAAGTCGCACACGTTGCGGGCGAACTCCAGCATCGCGTGCTGGAAACCGCCGCAGGTGCCCAGGAACGGGATGCCGGCGGTGCGGGCCAGCCGGGCCGCGGCGATCGCGCCCTCCGGGCTCCGGTACGGGCTGCCCGGCACCATCCAGATGCCGGAGAACCCGCGGAGAGCGTCCGCGTCCCCGGCGTCCTGCGTCGGGATCCAGTAGACGTCGATGTCCTCGCTGTCGCGGAGCACGTCGAGCAGGGCGGGAATGCGGGTGTGGGCTCGGACGGCCGGGGACCGGTCACCGACCAGGGCGATCGAAATCATGTGTCCATCCTCGGCCGCACCCCGACATCACGTCCAACGATGAATACTGAGCCGGGCATTAGCATCCGTGATGTGGATCCCCATCTGCTGCGCACCTTCGTCGCCGTTGCCGAGACCGGCTCCTTCTCGGCCGCCGCCCAGCGGCTCAGCTACACCCAGTCGGCCGTCTCCCAGCAGATCGCCACGCTCGAGGCAGACCTCGGCACGGCACTGCTGACCAGGCGGCCCGTCGCGCTCACCACGGCCGGCGAGCGGCTGCACCGGCACGCCACGCTCCTTCTGGTACGCCTGGAAGCCGCCCGCGCCGACGTGACCCGTGCCGTCGCCCCACCCGGCCGGCTGATCCTCGGCCTCACCCCGCTGGCCTGGACCGAGCAGATGTCCGCCGCACTGGCCCGGATCCGGGGCGAGTCGGCGCGCCTGCACAGCCACGTGCTGGTCGCCGACCGGGACCGGATCGTCACGGCCGCGGCGACCGGCGAGATCGACCT
This sequence comes from Actinoplanes sp. NPDC024001, assembly GCF_040638955.1. Classification (NCBI taxonomy): domain Bacteria; kingdom Bacillati; phylum Actinomycetota; class Actinomycetes; order Micromonosporales; family Micromonosporaceae; genus Actinoplanes; species Actinoplanes sp. NPDC024001. The sequence goes on along the minus strand of NZ_JBEZZB010000161.1, from coordinate 2,426 downwards.
CGCGCTGGTCGACGGGTTCACCGCCCCCAACGATCCGCTGCGCCTGCCCGAGCCCGGCGGGCAGGGAGCGGTGGGGGTGGCCGGAGGCCCGGCGGTCGTGGCGGTGCCCGACGGCCACCCGCTGGCCCGGCGGAGCGAATTGAGCCTCGGTGACCTCGCGGACGCGTACTGGATCGACGCTCCCGCCGTGGCGCCGTTCTCCCGGCTCCCGGTCGACGGCCTGCGGGCCGGGTTGCGCTACGACGGCGCCGACGTCACCGTTCTGGCCGGCCTGGCCGCGGCCGGCCACGGCCTGATCGTGCTGCCCGCGCCGCTGGTCGCGCAGCGACCCGGCCTTACCGGCGTGCCGATCGGGTCACCCCGCCTGGTGCACCGGATCGAGCTGCTCCGCGCCCCCACCAGCGAGGAGCCGGCCACCCGGCTCGCCGGGTTACTGGGAGCGGAGCCCCTTCAGTAGCGCGATGTCGGCCGCGTGGCCCTCGTGCTCGACGGTCGGCGTCTCCACGATGACCGGAACGCCGGCGGTGGCCGGGTGGGTGAACAGCTCGGCGAACGAGGCCGTGCCGATCCGGCCCTTGCCGATCGTCTCGTGCCGGTCGCGGGTGGAGCCGCACTCGTCCTTCGAGTCGTTCGCGTGGATCAGCTGGAGGCGGCCCGGGCCGGCGGCGGCGACCAGGGCGTCCAGCGTCTCGGTCATGCCGCCCGGGGTGGCCAGGTCGTGGCCGGCCGCCCAGGCGTGGCAGGTGTCGAAGCAGACGCCCAGCCACGGGTGGCCCTCCACCGCGGCCAGGTAGGCCTCCAGGTCCTGGACCTTGGAGGCCAGGCTGCGGCCGCCGCCCGCGCTCGGCTCGACCAGCAGCCGGGGGAGGCCCTCCGCGGCGGCCCGGTCGAGCAGCGGCAGCAGCGACTCGCGCAGCTGGTGCATGGCCTTGTCGGCGTGCGCCTCGTCGACCGAGCTGCCGGCGTGGTAGACGACCGCGGTCGCGCCGATCGCCTTGCCCCGGTCCAGGGCGTGCGCGAGCGTCGCGATCGACCGCTCCACCGTCAGCTCGGTGGGCGAGCCGAGGTTCACCAGCAGCGAGGCGTGGATGTAGGCGGGCAGCCCGCGCTCACCGCAGCCGTCCCGGAACAGGGTGTCCTGTTTCGGGTCGCCGGCCGGCAACGCCCAGCCGCGCGAGTTGGAGACGTACACCTGCAGGGTTTCCGAGCCGGCCGCGTCGACGTACGGAAGGGCGGCCTTGGCCAGCCCTCCCGACGTCTTCGTGTGCGACCCGATACGGCGGTCTAGAGACACGTCAGGGCAATCTCCGTCTGCGGCGGCACGGGGGTGTTGGCGCCCGGGTTCTGCAGCCGCACGAAACCGTTCGGGTTGACGTCCAGCCGGGCTCGCAGGTTCGCGCCCTGCAGGGTGGCGGCCGCCTGCTGACACGGCTGGTTCATCACGTCCGGGACCACGATCAGCGGCGGGCCGTTGCTCACGTCGAGGGTGATCTCGGTGTTCTTGGCGACCCCGGTGCCCGGCTTGATCGACTGGGCGAGGATCTCGTCGGCCGGCTTGTCGCTGTCCTTGGGGCGCTCCAGCGCGTTCAGGCCGAGCCGCTGCAGCTCACCGCGGGCCTCGTTGATGTTCTTGCCCACCAGGTTCGGCACGGTGATCGGCGCACGGCCCTTGCTCAGCACGACCGTGACGGTCGCACCCGGCTTGAGCTGCTCGCCCGCCTTCGGGTCGGTGGAGATCACCACGCCTTCCGGGGCGGTGTCGCTGTACTGGCTCTTGCCTTCCTTGACCTTGAGCCGCAGGCTCTCCAGCTCGGCCTTGGCGGCGGCCAGCTCGATGCCGACCACGTCCGGCACCGGGTGGACCTCGGGGCCGAGCGACAGGTTCACGGTGATCTTGTCGCCCTTGACGATCTTCTGCTGCGGGCCCGGGTTCTGGTTCACCACCGAGTCCTTGGGCACGGTCTCGCTGTAGACACCGTCACCCACGAGGATCTCGAAACCCTGGTCCTTCGCATACGCCGTCGCCTGCGCGCTGGTCATGTTGACCAGCGTGGGCGCGTCCGTGTAGCGGCCCAGCGTCACCCACCAGGTGCTGCCCAGGATGACCACGGCCATCAGGGCGATCAGCGAGGTCAGCACCACGCGGCGCCGGTCGGAGAAGAAGCCGCCCGGCGGCGGCGCGGCGGCCCGGCGGTGCGGCACGGCACGGCCGCCCTGCTCGGGCAGCCGGGCCCAGGACGGGCGGTGCGAGGCCTGATAGGTGCCGGCCGGGACCGGCGGCACCACCGCGGTGGCGTCGGCGGCCGGTACGGTCGGGACGAGGCTGGTGGCGTCCGCCGCGCGGGACGGGACCTGCCGCAGCAGGGCGGTCTCCACGCTCGCGGCGCCGAGGCCCTCGCGCAGCGCCTGCACCTCGCCGAGGAGCG
>NZ_JBEZZB010000160.1:0-23710 GCF_040638955.1 Actinoplanes sp. NPDC024001 | reverse complement strand
GGTTCGGGGTAGGACGTCGCAATCCACACCGAACCCGAAGGCCCTCGCCTATTTCAAGATCTCCCCGTCACCAACGTCCGTGGTCAGTACAGCTAGCTGACCGCGGCCTGCCGGAAGGCGGCGAGTGTCCGCTCGACGTCCTCGCGGGTGGTGCGCCAGTTGCTCACCGAGAGCCGGATGGCGCGCCGCCCGTCCACCGCGGTGCCGCTCAGCCAAGCCTCGCCGCTGTCGATCACGGCGCGCAGCACCCGTGTCGTGGTGTCGTCGTCGGCGAACCGGAACAGCACCTGGTTGACCACGACGTCGTTGAGGACCTCGCTGCCCGGCACCCCGGCCAGCCCGGCGGCGAAGGCGCGTGCGTGCTCGCAGCAGCGCTCGACCAGCTCGGCCACGCCCTGCCGGCCGAGGGAGCGCAGCGCGGCGTAGACCGCGAAGCCGCGGGCCCGCCGGGAGAAGCCGGGGGTCCAGTCGATGGCGTCGCGCGGCGCGCCGTCACCGCCCTGCACCAGGTAGTCCGCGGTGGAGCTGAGCGCGGCACGGTGCGGTTCGGGGTGGGCGCAGAAGGCGACGCCGCTGTCGTACGGCACGTTGAGCCACTTGTGCGCGTCGAACGCCCACGAGTCGGCCCGTTCCGCCCCGGCCGCCAGGTGCCGCAGCGCCGGGCTGGCCCGCACCCACAGCCCGAACGCGCCGTCGACGTGCAGCCACGCCCCGGCCGGCGCGCAGGCGTCGGCGATCGCGGCCAGGTCGTCGAAGGCGCCGCTGTTCACCTCGCCGGCCTGGGCACACACGATCGTCGGCTGCGCCGGCCCGGCGAGCACCGCCCGCAGCGCGGCGACGTCCATCCGGCCGGCGTCGTCGGCGGGCACGATCATCAGCCCCGCCGTGCCGAACCCGAGCAGCCGCAGCGCCCGGTCGACGGTGGTGTGCCGGCGGCTGCTCGCCACGATGCGAACCGGCGGCGCGCCGTGCAGGCCGGCCTCCTCGACGTTCCAGCCGACCTGGCGCAGCACGTGGTGCCGGGCGGCGGCGAGGCAGGTGAGATGCGCGGTCTGGCAGCCCGGCACGAACGCGTAGGACGAGCCCTCCGGGAGCCCCATCAGGTCACGCAGCCACTCGCCCGCGACCTCCTCGACGACCGCGGCCGCCGGCCCGCAGGCGTAGAGCCCCGCGTTCTGGTCCCAGACGGTGGTGAGCCAGTCAGCGCCGACCGCGGCCGGCAGCCCGGCCCCGATGACGAACCCGAAATAGCGCCCGGACGGAATCCCCACCAGCCCGGGCTCGACCGCCTCGGCGAGCTCCTCCACCACCCGCACCGGCACCGTCGGCCCGGCCGGCAACGGCCCGCCCAGCCGCTCCCGCAGCTCGGCCGTGCCGGCGGTCTCACCCACCGGCCGCTCGTCCAGCCCGCCCAGCCAGTCGGCGGCGATGCGCGCCGTCCGCCCCAGCACCGCATCGAAGTCCTTCTCCACCGCCTTACGGTAGGCCGCGTCCCGCGCGGCCGGCGGTCACATTTCGGCCACCGGGTACGCCGGGGTCAGTCCTCGTGATCGGTGGCGCGGGCCGCGCACAGGAACGAGCCGCCCACCGCGAACGCCCCCAGCACCCCGAGCGAGACCTGCTGCTGATGGTCGAGTTGCCGCTCGTAGGTCGTCCGGCTGACCTCGACGACCCGGTCGTGATCCTCCAGGACGTAACGCCCGCCGCGGACCGCCGGGCTGCCGTCGAGGGCGGCGAAGGCCAGCACGATGCTCAGCCAGAAACCGAAGAAGACGAGCGCGGCCAGGATCGCGGCCCACACCGGCACGTGCGGCGGCACCCAGGAGGCCAGGCTCCACAGCCGGCGGGGTGCGCGGGTGCGGTAGCCGCGGCGGTTGGCGAGGATGCCGGCGGCGAAACCGGGAACAGTGAGCAGGGCGGCGACGCCGACCGCGACCGCCGAGTGGACCGGGCGCATCCCGGCGGCGAGGGCGACGATGAGCGCGGCCGACCACAGCACGGCGGCTCCGCAGAACAGGCTGAGTCCCAACAGTCCACGGTTCGTGATCATCACTGCGAACGCTAGTGTTCCGGCCGCTGCCGCGGAGCCGTTTCGGGTGCTATCGTGGGCAGTTGACTCTGCCCGAATGGCAAAAGTGCCTGCAAACCCACTATCAGATTACGCCCTGGGAGCGGTCTTGTCAAATCTGTCAAGCGTCCAGTCGGAAAATCTCGCGGAGGAGCAGCGCCACCTCACCGATCTCTACCGGCACCTCGACGAGCTGCGGTCGACCACCGAGCGGCGTCTCGCCGAGGCGCGGCTCGGCAACGGCGGCACCAAGCAGGCCCTCTCCCAGCGGGACGCGGCCACCACTCACTACGCCGAGCGCCTCGCCCAGCTCACCGCCGTCGAGCACGGCCTGTGCTTCGGCCGCCTGGACCGGCACGACGGCGAGCCGCTGCACATCGGCCGGATCGGGCTCACCGACAGCGAGCGGCAGCTGCTCGTCGACTGGCGGGCGCCGGCCGCCCGCCCGTTCTACGTGGCGACCGCGGTCACCCCGCACGGGGTGTCGCGACGCCGGCACATCCGTACCCGGGAGCGCGCGGTGGTCGGTCTGGACGACGAGATCCTCGACCCGCGGACGGCCGGGGACTCGGCCCCGGTGACCGGGGAGGCCGCGCTGCTCGCCGCGCTGACCGCGAACCGCACCGGGCGGATGCGCGACATCGTCGAGACGATCCAGGCCGAGCAGGACCGGGTGATCCGCTCCGACCTGGGCGGCGTCCTGGTCGTGCAGGGCGGGCCCGGAACCGGCAAGACGGCGGTCGCGCTGCACCGCGCCGCCTACCTGCTCTACACCTACCGCGAGCAGCTCAGCACCCGCGGCGTGCTGATCGTCGGGCCGAACGCCACCTTCCTGCGCTACATCTCGCACGTGCTGCCCTCGCTCGCCGAGACCGGGGTGCTGCTGGCCACGCCGGGCGACCTCTTCCCCGGCGTGACGGCCCGGCGGCCGGAGCCGCCGGCCGTCGCCGAGCTCAAGGGTCGCGCCACGATGGTGGAGATCCTGCAGGCAGCGGTACGGGTGCAGCAGCGCGTCCCGGACGAGCCGACCGAGATCGTGGTGGACCGGCACGTGCTGCGTCTCGAGCCGGCGGCGGTCGACGCGGCCCGGCAGCGCGCCCGTGCCTGCGGGCGGCTGCACAACCTGGCCCGGCCGGTCTTCGACGAGGCGGTCCTGGACACCCTGGCCGGGCAGATCGCCGAGAAGATCGGGTACGACCCGTTCTGGGACGACCCGCTCGGTGAGGACGACGCTCTCGCCTCGCCGAACGTGCTCGACGAGGCGGATCTGGCGGACCTCCGGGCCGACCTGGCCGCCGACCCGGGCGTCCGGGCCGTGCTCGACCGCCTGTGGCCGGTGCTCACCCCCGAGCAGCTGCTCACCCGCCTGTACGCCGACCCCTCCGTCCCCGGCCTCACCGGCGCGGAACGGGACCTGCTGCGCCGCGAACCGGGCGGCGGCTGGACCCCGGCCGACGTGCCGCTGCTGGACGAGGCCGCCGAACTGCTCGGCGAGGACGACCGCGCGGTGCGGGAACGGGCGGCCCGGCACTGGCGGCGGCAGCTGGCGTACGCGCAGGGCGTCCTCGACGTGACGGCCGGCTCGAAGTCGTACGAGCTGGAGGACGACGACGAGGCGGCGATCCCGAACGCGGCTGACGTCATGCAGGCCGACATGCTGGCCGACCGCTACGAGCACCGGCAGTGGCGCTCGGCGGCGGAACGAGCCGCCGCGGACCGCCGTTGGGCCTTCGGGCACGTGATCGTCGACGAGGCGCAGGAGCTGTCCCCGATGGCCTGGCGACTGCTGATGCGCCGCTGCCCCAGCCGGTCGATGACGCTGGTCGGCGACCTCGCTCAGGCGGGGGCCCTGGGCACTCCGGCGGACTGGGGGCAGGTGCTCAGCCCGTACGTCGCGGATCGCTGGCGTCTCGCCGAGCTGACCGTGAGTTACCGCACCCCGGCGGAGATCCTGGATTACACCCGCCGGGTGATGGCCGCGGCGGGCGCGCCGATCGAGCCGCCGCGCCCGGTCCGGCAGGCCGGCGTCGAGCCGTGGGAGGAGACCGGGTCGCTGGACCGGCTGGCCGAGCTGGTCGAGCGGGAGACCGGCGGCCGGCTCGCGGTGATCGCCCCGGCCGCCCGGCGCGACGAGCTGGCAGCCCGGCTGCCGGTCGGCACCGACCTGGAGGAGGACGCCGTGCTGCTGACCGTGACCGAGGCGAAGGGCCTGGAGTTCGACGCGGTCGTGGTGGTCGACCCGGCCGGCATCCTGGCCGAGTCGCCGCGCGGCGCCAACGACCTCTACGTCGCGCTGACCCGGCCGACCCGCACGCTGGGGGTCTTCACGCCAGCGTGAGGGTCTCGCCGCGGCCGATGGCCTGGACGCCGGTCAGCGACCGGACCTGGCACTCGGTGAGGAAGTCGCCGAGCGGGGACTTCATCACCCGGTAGTCGTCGTAGTGGATCGGCAGGGTCAGCCGGGGCCGGATCAGCCCGGTCAGCTCGGCGCCCTGCCGCCCGTCCATGGTCAGCGTCAGGCCCAGCAGTCTGGTGCCGCCCAGGTGGATCAGCATCACGTCCGGTTCGCCGCAGCGTTCCCGGATCTCACCGAGGAACGGCCGGTACAGGGTGTCGCCGGTGATGTAGAGGCGCAGCCGCCGCTCGCCCTCCACCTCCCACTCCACCAGCGAACCCATCACGTCCGGCAGCAGCCGGTCGACCAGGCCCGGCCCGTGCCGGCCGGGCAGCGCGGTCACCCGCAGCACCTGGCCGTCCCGGCGCCACTCCTCGGCGTCCCAGGTGGGCAGCCCGCGTACGGCGGAGAAGCTGCGCCGCCGCAGCCGCCGCTGCGCCTGCGTGGTGGTGATGATCGGCAGATCGCGGGGGAGGACCCGCCGGGCCGCGCCGTCGAAGTGGTCGCCGTGCAGGTGGGAGAGCAGGATCCCGTCGAGGGGCGGCAGGTCCGCGTACCCCAGGGCGGGGTCCAGCAACCGGCGCGTCCACGCGCCGTAACCGAGGTGCACCCGGCTGCCGGCCGGCCCGAAGGCCGGGTCGGTGAGCAGCGTGAACGCGCCGAGCCGCAGCAGGGTGGTGGCGTTGCCGACGAAGGTCACGGTCGCGTTCGCAGTCATCCGGCGCGGCTACCCGCCGGATCGGGACTGAAACCCCGTGACAGGATGGCCGCCATGTCGATCGACAGCGCCGCCGCGGAAGAGCTCTGGAAGCAGTATCAGGCGGCCCGGCCGGATGCGGCGGCAGCGGCGCCGGACTACACGGTCGAACGGTTCGGCGACTCGCCTCAGCTCGCCGACGACCTGCTCGCCCTGGTGCTGGCCGGCATCAAGCGGGCCACCTCGTCGCTGGTCGCCGACTTCTCCGCGGAGGGCACGCCGATGCCGCGGATCGGCGGCCACTGGATCGTCTGCGACGGCGCCGGCACGCCCCGCGTGGTGCTGCGCACGACCGAGCTGCGGATCGGCGCCTTCGACAGCGTCGACGAGTCGTTCGCGCACGCCGAGGGCGAGGACGAGCGCACCCGGGAAGCCTGGATGCGCGAGCACCGCCGTTACTGGCAGCGCACGAACGCCGGCTGGACCGAGGCCGACGAGATCCTCTTCGAGCGCTTCAGCGTCGTCTTCCCGCCGGAGGTGGCGGACTGACCCGGGTGCGCGGGGTGTGCCGCCGGTAGACGCTGACCGTCGGGTCGCCGGCCAGCCAGAACCGCCACGGCACGTCGTGCGCCGACGTCACGCCGACGCGGGGTCCCGCCGCGATCGTCCCGGCCGGCTCGGCGGGCGCGGTGAGCGTGGCCGGTCCGGTGCCGTCGACCACCGAGGTGTCGTTGGCGCCCCGGTCCAGGGCGAGGACCTGCATCAGCTTCGCCGGGCCGGAGGCCAGGTCGGTGTCGCGCCGGGCGGCGGGCCGCCGCTGCCGGGCGGTCGCCACCCCGTCGACCACCTCACCGGCGCGCAGCAGCACGGCGGCCGCCCGGCCGGTCTCGCCGCAGACGATGTTGGCGCAGAAGTGCATCCCGTAGATCTGGTAGACGTAGAGCCGCCCGGCCGGGCCGAACATCACCGCGTTGCGGTTGGTGACGCCCCGGTGGGCGTGACTCGCCGGGTCCTCGCCCAGCCCGCTGTACGCCTCCACCTCGGTCAGCCGCACGGTCACGCCGTTGGCGGCGAGCCGCCAGCCGAGCAGCCGGCGGGCCGCCTCGTCCACGGCTTCCGCCGGCAGGTCGAGCCACGATTCCATCAGGCTAGTGAATCACTCCGTACGCTTTCGATCACCGGGCGCTGTCGATATAGTTCGTCGCCGGCCGCGAGCTAAGGAGCTGGAGCGAACGATGCAGCAGGTGGCGTCCCGCAGGCGCGTGCTGGTGTGGTCCGCGGCGCTGGCGCTGCTGCTGATCGGCGTTCTGGGCGCGGTGACCTACCTGTTCGTCCGGCTGACCGACCTGCCGCCGTCGGCGGCGAAGGCGCCGGCCGGCCCGCCGCCGTCCTTCCCGGTGGAGGGCGCCGGCACCGGCCCGCGAGCCGCCACCGAACCCGTGCGGACGACCAACGACCTCGAGCTGGTCTGCGAGAACTGGTACTACCCGGACGCGCCGAAGTACCGGGGCAGGGCGCCGCACCCGGTGACGATCAGCGTCCGGGACCGGATGGACGGCACCAACCGGGCGACCCGCACCCTGAACCAGACCGCGTACGGCGGCTCGGCCGAGAAGCGGCGTGCCTGGGCGCCCCGGCCGGCGCAGACGCAGCTGGTGGCCTGTCTGGATCTGATCGGCGCCGGGCCGAAGTTGCGCGACTGCGAGGTGGAGGATCCGGACCCGCAGACGCTGCCGCTCAAGCAGGGCCGGTACCGGCTGACCGTCTACGAGGTGGCGACCCGGGAGAAGGTGGCCGAGACGGACCTGATCGGCCGGGACAAGGCCTGCCCGTGGGTGGCGATCACCGGCACCGACCGGACGCTGTACAGCCTGGTCGACGACGACCAGCTCTACCGCGCGCTGCGCAAGCGGGTGGAGGACTAGGTCCAGCCCAGGAACCGCTCGTAGAGGTCGGCCGGCGGACCGCCCGCACCGGCCGCCCAGTCGTCGATCGCCTCGACCATGCACGATCCGAGGTAGACCGACAGGCCGTGCGGGAACTTCTGGTACTGCTCGGCCAGCTCCACCTTCGCGGTCGCGCACGGCCACGGCAGACCGCAGACCCGGCAGTCCCACGACGGTCGCTGCCCGACGTGTTCGGTCCGCGGCACCAGCATTCCGGCCTCACCTTGCGCGATTCGACGGCTACACAATGGAGCCTCGCCTGGCTTACGCTCGACCTCAAGCCGGACTGGTGAGAATCCCAGAAATGGATTCTCGCCGTCTCGGGTGGGGCGATTCGATCGTCTCGTTCGATACATCTCGGATCCGAGGAGCGAAGTGATGACCGAGACGGGGTCGACCGTGCCGCGGCGGCAGGTCGGCCGGCTCTTGCGGCAGTTGCGTGAGCAGGCCGGCATCTCGCTGATGGCGGCGGCGGGCGAGCTGGAGTTCTCCCGCGCCCGGATGTACCGCATCGAGAACGGCGAGGTCCCGGTGCGCAAGCACGACGTGATCGCCATGTGCTCGGTCTACGCGGCACCCGCACACATGACCGAGGTCCTCATCGGCCTGGCCCAGGAGTCCAAGGCCAAAGGCTGGTGGCATGCCTACGGCGACGTCGTCCCGGCCTGGTTCGAGCTCTACGTCGGCATGGAGCAGGCGGCGAGCCGGCTGCGCTCGTTCGCGCCCAGCGTGATCCCCGGCCTGCTGCAGAGCCGGGAGTACGCGGAGTGCGTCTTCCGCCGCTGGCACGGCGACGACGAGGCCGCGGTGGAGAACGCGGTCGCCGTCCGGCTGGAGCGGCAGTCGCTGCTGAGCCGGCGCCGCCCGGAGGCCCCGCAACTGGACGTGATCATCGACGAGGGGGTGCTGCACCGCGCCATCCCCGACACGCTCGGCATGCAGAAACAGCTGGCCCACCTGGTCAACGTCTCGACCCGGCCGAACGTGAGCGTCCGGGTGATCCCGTTCGGCGCCGGGCCGCACAAGGCCGCCAGCTCCGGGCAGTTCACGGTGCTGGAGTTCCCCGCCGTCGGGACCGCCTCGCCGGAGCCCACGACGATCTATTGCGAGAATCTCACCGGCGCGCTCTACCTGGATAAGCTCAAGGAGGTGGAGACGTACGAGTCGATCTGGGCCGAGCTCGAGGCGACCGCGCTCAGCCAGTCCGACTCCGACGATCTCATCGCGGCGATCATCGAACGAAGCGACACCTGACTTGGCCTGAGAGGAGAGTCGATGGCCGACCTGACCGGTGCCGTCTGGCACAAGAGCACTCGCAGCGGTGGCAACGGTGGCGACTGCGTCGAGGTCGCCGCCAACCTTCCGGGCATCGTGGCGGTCCGCGACACCAAGGACCGGGACGGCGCTGCCCTGGTGTTCACCCACGCGGAGTGGAGAGCGTTCCTGGCCGGCGTTCGTGACGGCGAGTTCGACATCGAGTGAGATGGCGTGCCGCGGTCTTATGACTCGGTGTGCCGGCCCTTAAGGATTGCTTTCCCGCACGGATCGCGGCGGACGCCCGTCGCATAGTGAACGGGCACCGTCCCCCACGGTTCCCCCTCGGCGAGGTCAAGAAGTCGGCCCCGGCGAGCTTGAGCACATCAGGGCGGCCCTCATAGGGTGCACCGGTGTTCGAAATCTTGAAGTCGTTCCTCCGGCGCCTGGCGGGCGCGCCGGACCGGCAGCCGGTGCACGAGCAGGACGTCGAGGTCCCGCGCGAAGCCGTGCCGGCGAGCCCGGAACGGCCCACCGGTCCCGCGCCCTCCCGTCCCACCCCGTCACCCTCGGCCCGTCCCGCGCCGGCCCGGCCCGCGACCACGCGGCGGCCGCCCCGGCAGGTACCGCGACCGCGCGGGGGACGGCACCTGGCGTACGCGCCCGACCTGGACGGCGACGCCGACCCCGGTGAGATCGTCTGGACCTGGGTGCCGTACGAGGACGATCCGGCCCAGGGCAAGGACCGTCCGGTGCTGGTGGTCGGCCGCGACGGCCGTACCCTGCTCGGCCTGATGCTCTCCAGCCAGAGCGAGCGCGACGGCCAGCGGCACTGGCTCGCCCTCGGCCCCGGCGACTGGGACCGGTCCGCCCGGCCCAGCTGGGTGCGGCTCGACCGGGTCCTGGAGGTGGAGGAGGACGGCATCCGCCGGGAGGGCGCGGTGCTCGACCGCCCCCGCTTCGACCGGGTCGCGGCGATCCTGCGCCGCAACTACGGCTGGCCGTGACGCGCGTCTCGGCGCCGTCCACGGAATAGGCGTAATCGGACAGTCCCGGGCGTACGCCGGATAGCGTTGCGGTCATGGATGTGGACGTCATGGCCGGTTTCGGTGGCAAACAGGCCTGGCTCGCCGTCGCCGGCGGCGAGCCGGCCGCCGTCCTGGCGGCGCTCGGCCTGCGTGACCTGGGCCCGGTGCGCTGGCGCGACGGCCTGGACCTGGCACATCTGACCGACGACCGGGTGGCGGTCACCCCGCTGCTGCCCGGCGCCCGCGACACCGGCTGGGTGCTGGCGGTGGGTCGCCGGTTGATGCAGTCTCCGCCGGACGTCGTCGAGCTCTCCGCGACGCTCGGCACCGAGGTGCAATACTTCGCCACGCATCGAGTCACCGAGCTGCATCGATGGCAGCGAGCGGCGCGCGGTGACCTGGTCCGCGCGTTCGGGTATGTAGGGCAGACCGGTGAGGTCACGTCGTGGTTCGGCGAGCCCGACCCGGCGGAACGCGACGCCGGCCTGCCCGGCGAGCTCGACCCGGAGGCCACCGTGCTGGTCGCCGAACGGGATGTGTTCCGGGTGGCCGGTGCCTGGAGCATCGATCCCACCACGTTGACCGGACTGCCGCCCGGCCCGTTGCGGATGGGCGCGGCCGACTAGTTTGCGGAGGCCACATGCGCAAGTACGTGATCATGGGCGTGCAGGGCAGCGGCAAGGGCACCCAGAGCCAGCTGCTGCGCGAGGAGTTCGACCTGGTGCACATCAGCGTCGGTGACATCTTCCGCTGGCACGTCCGCAACCACACCAAGATCGGCGCGCAGGTCCGCCGGGTCATGGCCGCCGGCGAGCTGGTCGGCGACGACCTGGTGGAGTCGGTGGTCCGTCGCCGCCTCGACGAGCACGACTGGAACTTCGGCTTCATCATCGACGGCTTCCCGCGCAACGGCCGGCAGGCCGAGTTCTTCATGGAGAGCTACGACATCGACGCCGTCATCCACCTCGAACTCACCGACGAGGAGGTGCGGCGGCGGGTGCTCAGCCGCCGGCTCTGCCCGAACTGCGGCATGGACTACAACCTGATCGCCGACCGGCCCGAGGTGGAGGGCCGCTGCGACATCTGCGGCCACGAGCTGGTCACCCGCGCCGACGACACCCCGGAGGCGCTGGAGGCCCGGCTGCGCGACTACCACGAGAAGACCCGGCCGGTGCTGGAGCTGTTCCGGCGCAAGGAGGTCGTGCACGACGTGGACGGGCGGCCGCCGCTGGAAGAGGTCCAGCAGGCCATCCGCAAGACGCTCGGCCTGCCGCCGTACCGGGGATAGACCGCGCCGTGCCGCCGCGCCGTGACCTGGTGCTCGTCGCTGTCGTGCTGGTGGTCGACGCGCTGGCGCTGCTGCCCGCGCCCGGGTCTCCCGGGCCGGCCGGCTGGCTGCTGCTGATCGCGGGCGCGGCGCCGCTGGCCGTGCGCGGCCGGTTCCCGGTCGCCGCGTTCGCGGTGAGCGGCGCGGCGGCCGTGCTCTACTACTCGTCCGGTTTTCCGGACACCCCGATGGCGCTCGGCTTCGTGATCGCCCTCTACACGGTCGCGCGCGACCGTGGCCGGGTGGTGACAGCGGTGGCCGCGATCGCCCTGTTCCTGGCTTTTCCCGCGGCCTCGATCGCCGACGGTCTCCGGCTGGACGAGTTCGCCGGGGTCGGCGCGATCCTGCTGGCCGCGGTCGCCGCCGGCGAGGTGGCCCGGACCCGCCGCGAACGCCTGCGGCTCGCCGAGGAGCGGGCCGCCGAGGCCGAGGCCGGCCGCGCCGCGGAGGGCGCCCGGCAGGCCGCCGAGGAGCGGCTGCGGATCGCCCGTGAGTTGCACGACGTGCTGGCCCACCAGCTCTCGCTGATCAGCGTGCAGGCCGGGGCGGCCCTGCACCGGCGGGACGCGGACCAGGCGTTCACCGCCCTCACCGAGATCCGGTCGGCCAGCAAGGAGGCCCTGCGCGAGATGCGCGGGGTGCTCGGCGTGCTCCGCGGCGCCGAGGCCTCCCTCGCCCGGCTGCCCGAGCTGGTGACGCAGACGCGCTCCACCGGGCTGGTGGTGGAACTGACCGGCGAACCGCCGGCCCTGCCGGCCGCGGCCGACGCGGCCGCCTACCGGATAGTGCAGGAATCGCTGACCAACGCGATGCGGCACGCCGGCGCCGGGCACGTGCACATCGACGTACGGGAGACCGGCGACGACGTGGTGATCACCATCGTGGACGACGGCGCGGGCGGCCCCGCCGAGGTGTCCGGCGCTGGGAACGGGCTGCGCGGCATGGCCGAGCGCGCCGCCGCCGTCGGGGGCCGCCTGACCGCCGGCCCCGGGCCGGACGGCGGTTTCCGGGTCGAGGCCCGCCTGCCCCGGACGGCGCCCGCATGATCCGGGTGCTGCTCGCCGACGATCAGACGCTGGTCCGGGCCGGGTTCCGCACGATCCTGGAGGGCGAGCCCGACATCCGCGTGGTGGCCGAGGCGGCGGACGGCCGGGAGGCGGTGCGGCTGGCCGGATCGGAACGACCGGACGTGGTCCTGATGGATGTGCGCATGCCGCACCTCGACGGCCTCGAAGCCACCCGCCGGATCGCCGCCGACCCCGCCCTGGACGAGACCCGGATCGTCATCCTCACCACGTTCGAGCTGGACGAATACGTCTACGGCGCCCTCCGGGCCGGGGCGAGCGGCTTCCTGCTCAAGGACGCCGAACCGGCCGAGCTGATCCACTGCGTCCGGGTGGTCGCCCGCGGGGAGGCGCTGCTCGCACCCTCGGTGACGCGCCGGCTGATCGCCGAGGTGGCCGCCCGTACCGACCCGCCGCAACCCCCGCCCGAGGCGGCCACCCTGACCGCTCGCGAGGCCGAGATCGCCGACCTGATCGCGGCCGGACTGTCCAACGAGGAGATCGCGAAACGGCTCGGCATCACCCACGCGACCGCCAAGACGCACGCCGGCCGGATCCTTGGCAAGCTGGGCCTGCGGGATCGGGCACAACTGGTGGTGTGGGCTTACGAGTCCGGCCGGGTCCGCCCCGGCTGGTTGACCTGAGTCGGGCCGAAACCCACACAACCGGGCATCCGCGTCTCCCTGCGCAAATCCGCCGGTATCCGTCCAATATGGCGGTGTTCCGGTTCCGGATCTCTGTGTAAGGAGATCGAAATCTCTTTGACATATTGCGTTCGGGCAGAACCGGGCGTAAACAAAGACAAAGCCAAAACGAGTCGGGCGGTGAGCAACCAGATGTACGCCGAGGAACGCCAGCAGGAGATAGTGCAGCGAGCCCGCGCCGAGGGCCGGGTGGACGTCGTCGCGCTGGCCGACACCTTCGGCGTCACCGCCGAGACGATCCGCCGCGACCTGACCGTGCTCGAACGGGCCGGTGTGCTGCGACGGGTGCACGGTGGCGCCATCCCGGTGGAACGGCTCGGGTTCGAGCCGGCCCTCGCCACCCGGGACGCCGTGCTGATCAGCGAGAAGGAGCGGATCGCCAAGGCGGCCCTCGCCGAGGTGCCGGAGGACGGGGCGATCATCCTGGACGCCGGGACCACCACCGCCCGGCTCGCCCACCTGCTGCCGGCCGATCGTGAGCTCACCGTGGTGGTGAACTCGCCCGTGCTGGCCGCGACCCTCGGGCTCAAGCCCAACCTCACCGTCCTGCTGCTCGGCGGCCGGGTCCGCGGCAAGACCCTGGCCACCGTGGACGACTGGGCGTTGCGGCCGCTCGCGGAGATGTATGTCGACGTCGCGTTCATGGGCACCAACGGGTGCACCGTGGAGCGCGGCATGACCACACCGGACCCGGCCGAGGCGGCGGTCAAGCGGGCGATGATCGCCGCCGCCCGCCGGGTCGTGCTCCTCGCCGACCACACCAAGATCGGCAACGACTATCTGGCCCGGTTCGGCGGCCTCGCCGAGCTGGACCTGCTGATCACCGACAACGGGCTCGACGGCGAGCTCGCGGGCGAGGTGGAGGCCGCCGGCGTCCGGGTGGTCCGCGCATGATCCTCACCGTCACCCTCAACCCGAGCGTCGACCGGGCCCTGGAGGTCGACGCGCTGGTCCGTGGCGAGGTGCTGCGGGCCGGTGACTCGCACATCGACCCCGGCGGCAAGGGCGTCAACGTCACCCGGGCGCTGCTGTCCAACGGGATCCGCTCCACCGCGGTGGTGCCCACCGGCGGTGCGGAAGGCGATCAGCTGATCGACCTGCTCAAAGCCGAGGGGGTCGACATGCTGGCCGTCCCGATCGCCGGGCGGACCCGCTCCAACATCACCCTGGCCGAGCCGGACGGCACCGTCACCAAGATCAATGAAGTCGGCCCGGTGCTCTCCGACGCCGAGTTCCAGCAGGTCAGCGAGGCGGTCCTGACGGCGGCGGCCGCCGCCGACTGGGTGGTCATCTGCGGCAGTCTCCCGCCCGGTCCGGGCATCGCCGCCTTCACCGACCTGTGCGAGCGGCTGGTCGCGGCCGGCACCCGGCTGGCTGTCGACAGCAGCGGCCCGGCGCTGCTGGCCGGCGTGACGGCGGGCGCGTCCCTGGTCAAACCCAACCGTGAGGAACTCGCCGAGGCGATCGGCGCCGAGCTGTGCACGCTCGGCGACGTGGTCGCCGCCTGCGAGAAGCTGCGCCGAGCCGGCGCCGGAACAGTGCTGGCCAGCCTCGGCGCGGACGGTGCGGTCCTCGTCGACGAGGCCGGCGTGCTGGCCGGCACCTCACCGGTGAGCGTGCCCCGCAGCACGGTCGGCGCCGGTGACGCCCTGCTGGCCGGCTTCCTCGCGGCCGGCGCGCGCGGCTACGCCGCGCTCGTCGAAGGCCTGGCGTGGGGCGCGGCCGCGGTCAGCCTGCCGGGCAGCAGGATGCCGGGCCCGGGCGACCTCGACCGTACGACCGTCCAGCTCAACCACACCCCCGACCCGAGCCGTCCCCTCCGCAGCGACTGACCACCCGCCCCGAGCCGCCCACGCCGCAGCGATTGGCACCCGCCCGATCCGCCCAGGCCGCAGCGACTGACCACCCGCCCGAGCTGTCCACTCCGCAGCGACCTAATGCCCGCCCGAGCCGCCGCAGTCAGCAACACGACCGCCCGGCCCGGCGCCAGCCGAGCCGCCGCAGTCCGCAACGCCCGGCCCGGCACCAGCCGAGCCGCCGCAAGCACGCAACGTCCGGCCCGGCGCCAGCCGAGCCGCCGCAGTCCGTAAGCCCGACGGAACAAGCCGTTCCGTTCCGACCCGGCCGCCTCGCACAACCCGCACGGCGGCGACCCACCCGCGCCGCGGCGAACCCCGCCCGCTGCCGCCGGCATCCCGGCTCGACCCGCTCGCTCCGCCCGCGGAACGAACGGCGACCCACACCCCGCAAAAGACCGAAATAGGCGCTTATAACCGTACGGATCGGAGCCCACCGCGGACCCGAGCCCACGAATGGAGATCCCCTGATGGCTTCTTCATATACCCCCGAGGTCACCGGAACCGGCTTCAAGGCCCGGGTCCAGAAGATCGGCGGTTACCTGGCCGGCATGGTCATGCCCAACATCGGCGCGCTGATCGCCTGGGGCCTGATCACCGCCCTGTTCATCCCGGTCGGCTGGACGCCGAACGAGAACCTGGCCCAGCTCGTCGACCCGATGATCAAGTATCTGCTGCCGGTGCTGATCGGCTACACCGGTGGCCGGATGGTCCACGCGCAGCGCGGCGCCGTGGTCGGCGCGGTCGCCACCATGGGCGTCGTGGTCGGCGCGGAAGTGCCGATGTTCCTCGGCGCGATGATCATCGGTCCGCTGGCGGCCTACATCCTCAAGCTGTTCGACAACGCCATCGAGGGCCGGGTCCGCCCCGGCTTCGAGATGCTGGTGGACAACTTCTCGGCCGGCATCATCGGCGGCGCCTTCGCCATTCTCGGCAAGCTGAGCATCGGCCCGATCGTCGACGGGATCACCCGCGCGGCCGGCAACGGCGTCGACTGGCTGCTCGACCACAGCCTGATGCCGCTGGTCTCGGTGCTGGTGGAGCCGGCCAAGGTGCTGTTCATGAACAACGCCATCAACCACGGCGTGTTCGGCCCGCTCGGCGTGCAGCAGGTCGCCGAGGAGGGCAAATCCATCCTCTTCATGATCGAGTCGAACCCCGGCCCCGGTCTGGGCCTGCTCGCCGCGTACCTCTTCTTCGGCCCGAAGTCGCTGCGCCCGTCCGCCCCGGCCGCGATGATCATCCACTTCTTCGGCGGCATCCACGAGATCTACTTCCCGTACGTGCTGATGAAGCCCCGCCTGATCCTGGCGATGATCGCCGGCGGCATGGCCGGCGTGGCGACCTTCATGATCACCGGGACCGGGACCGTCGCGACCCCCGCTCCGGGCAGCATCTTCGCCTTCGCCGCGGTCACCGCGAAGGGCGGCTACTTCGGAATGATCCTCGGCGTCGTGATCGCCGCCGCCGTCACCTTCGGCGTCGCGGCCCTGCTGCTCGGCTTCGGCAAGCTCAAGTCCGACCAGGAGGACGTGGCCGCGGAGGAGACCGCCGAGGCCGAGCCCGCCGGGCACGAGGCCCCGCAGCAGCGCGCCGCCGAACCCACCGCTGAGGCCGAGGCCGCCACCGGCACCGACGGCAGCCGCAAGGAAAACGCCTAGTCAGGAGAGCAGCATGGCAACCATCAACGGCAAGGACATCCAGAAGCTCGTCGTCGCCTGCGACGCCGGCATGGGCAGCAGCGTGATGCTCGCCAGCACGTTGCGCAAGCAGCTCGGCAAGACCGGCGTCACCGTCGAGCACACCCCGGTCAACTCGATCCCGGCCGACGCCGACGTGGTGGTCTGCCACAGCGGACTGGCCGCCCGGGCCCGCTCGGTCGCCCCGGACAAGCCGATCGTGCCGTTCCAGGTGTTCCTCGGCGACCCGGCGGTGACCAAGGTGGTCAAGGCCATCCAGCAGGGCACCGACCTCAATGTCTGAGCTGCTGGACCGCCGGGCGATCAAGCTGGCCGAGAAGGCCGCCGACCGCGACGAGGCGATCCGCCTCTGCGGGGAGGCGCTGGTCGAGATCGGCGCGGTGGAACCCGGCTACGTCGACACGATGCTGGCCCGCGAGCGGTCCGTCTCGACATACGTCGGCGAGGGTGTCGCCATTCCGCACGGCACCTTCGGCGGCAAGGAACTGGTGAGACGGGACGCCCTGGCGGTGCTCCGTTTCCCCGAGGGCGTCGACTGGGGCGGTGAGCCGGTGCACCTGTGCGTCGGCATCGCCGCCGCCGGCGACGGGCACGTCGAGCTGCTGGCCGCCCTGGCCGAGATCCTGCTCGACGAGGACCAGGCCCGTGAACTGCGCGAGGCCACCGACCCCGAGACCGTGGAAAGGTTGCTCGGGACGATCCAGGAGGACAGTGAATGAAGGTCGTGCGATTCCACGCTCCCGGCGACGTCCGTTTCGAGGACATGCCGGAGCCGTCCGCCGGCCCGGGTGAAGTGAAGATCCGTGTACGGAACTGTTCCACCTGCGGCACCGACGTGAAGATCTCCAAATTCGGTCACCACCACATCCACCCGCCCCGGGTGATGGGCCACGAGATCGCCGGCGAGGTCGTCGAGGTGGGCGAGGGCGTCGAGGGTTGGGCGAGCGGCGACCGGGTCCAGGTCATCGCCGCGATCCCGTGCGGTGAGTGCGCCGAGTGCCGGCGTGGCCGGATGACCGTCTGCCCGAACCAGGTGTCGATGGGCTACCACTTCGAGGGCGGCTTCGCCCAGTACACGGTGGTGCCGAAGGAGGTTCTGAAGGTCGACGGCCTGAACCGCATCCCCGAGGGCGTCTCGTTCGCCGAGGCGTCCGTGGCCGAGCCGCTGGCCTGCGCGCTCAACGCGCAGAATCTGGCCCGGGTCGGCGACGGCGACGACGTCGTGGTGATCGGTTCCGGTCCGATCGGCTGCCTGCACGTACGCCTGGCCCGGTCCCGTGGCGCCGCCCGGGTGTTCCTGGTCGAGCTGAGCCGGCAGCGCCTGGACATGGCCGCGGAACTGGTCAAGCCGGACGCCGCCATCTGCGCCGCCGAGGTCGACCCGGTCGAGGAGATCCGCAAGCTCACCGACGGCCGTGGCGCGGACGTCATCATCACCGCGGCCGCCTCCGGCAAGGCGCAGGAGCAGGCCATCGAGATGGCCGCCCGGCAGGGCCGGATCAGCTTCTTCGGCGGTCTGCCCAAGGACAACCCGACCATCACCTGCGACTCGAACCTGGTGCACTACCGGGAGCTGATGATCGTCGGCGCCAACGGGTCCAGCCCGGCGCACAACGCCGAGGCGCTGCAGCTGGTCGCCACCGGCGCGGTGCCGGTCGCCGACCTGATCACTCACCGCCTGCCGCTGGAGCAAGCCATCGACGCCTTCGGGATCGTGGCGCGCGGCGAGGCGATCAAGGTGACCATCGAACCCTAGGAGACGTCATGCCCACCCGTACCGTTGCTGTCGGCTCCGCCAGCGGCCTGCATGCCCGGCCGGCGAAGCTTTTCGTGGAAGCCGCCGCGGCGGCGCCCGTCAAGGTCACCATCCGGGTCGGTGACCGTAAGGCGGTGCCGGCCAAGAGCATGCTCTCGGTCCTCGCGCTCGGCGCGAAACAGGGCACCGAGGTGATCCTGGAGGCCGACGGCGACGGCGCGGACGAGGCCCTGGACGGCCTCGCCGCGCTGCTCGCCCGCGACCTCGACGCCGAGGAAACCAGTGATGTCTGACCAGGTCACCCTCACCGGGATCGGCGTCTGCGCCGGTGTCGCCGCCGGTCCGCTGCTGCGGATCGCGGCGGTGCCGGCGCTGCCGCCGCCCACCCCGGTCGGCGACGCCGCGGCCGAGACCGAGCGGGCCTACGCCGCGCTCGCCGAGGTGGTCGCCGACCTGGAGCGCCGGGCGGACCGGGCCACCGACTCCACGGTCGAGGAGGTGTTGCGGGCCGAAGCGCTGATGGCCGACGACGAGATGCTGCGCGAGGGCGTCCGCGAACACGTCGAGGCCGGTCAGGACGCGCCGCACGCGGTCGACGCCGCGTTCGGCGCCTTCCGGGAGGCGTTCGAGGAGGCCGGCGGCTACCTCGCCGAACGCGTCGCCGACCTGGACGACCTGCGCGACCGGGCGATCGCGGTGCTGCTCGGCCGGCCCATGCCGGGCGTGCCGCAGCCGGGCCACCCCTACGTGCTCGCGGCCCGCGACCTGGCGCCGGCGGACACCGCCGACCTCGACCCGGAACAGGTGATCGCGCTGGTCACCGAGGTCGGCGGCCCGACCAGCCACACCGCGATCCTGGCCCGGGCGCTGGGCCTGCCCGCGGTGGTGGCCTGCCCGGGTGTGCTGGACGTCGCGGAGGGCACGCTGGTGCTGGTCGACGGCGCCACCGGGCGGGTCGACGTGGGCATCGACGAGGCCACCGCGGAGGCCGCGAGGCAGGGCGCGACTCAGGCGGCTGCCGCGGTCTCCGGTCTCACCGGTCCGGGTCGGACCGCTGATGGGTACGGGGTGAAGCTGCTCGCCAACGTCGGCTCGGTGAAGAACGTGCCCGCCGCTGACGAGGTGCACGCCGAGGGGGTCGGTCTGTTCCGGACCGAGCTGCTCTTCCTCGACCGGGTGCAGGAGCCCACGATGGCCGAGCAGGTCACCGCGTACCGGGAGGTCTTCGCGGCGATGGCCGGCCGCCGCGTGGTGATCCGCACGCTGGACGCCGGCGCCGACAAGCCGCTGCCGTTCCTGGACCAGGAGGGTGAGCCCAACCCCGCGCTGGGCGTCCGTGGTCTGCGGGTGGCCCGGCGTCGCCCGCGGGTGCTCGCCACCCAGTTGGCGGCGATCGCCGAGGCGCGGGCCGCCACCGGCGCGGACGTCTGGGTGATGGCGCCGATGGTGGCCACCGTCGAGGAGGCCGCCACGTTCGCCACCGCCGTACGGAATGCGGGTCTGCCGAAGGCCGGCGTGATGATCGAGGTGCCGGCGGCCGCGCTGCGTGCCGCCGATCTGCTGGAGGTGGTCGACTTCCTCAGCATCGGCACGAACGACCTGAGCCAGTACACGTTCGCCGCCGACCGGATGTGCGGCGACCTGGCCGACCTGCTGGACCCGTGGCAGCCGGCGCTGTTGCAGCTGATCGGGCTGTGCGGGGAGGCGGGCCGGGCGGCGGGCAAGCCGGTCGGGGTGTGCGGGGAGGCGGCGGCCGATCCCGCGCTCGCGCCGGTGCTGGTCGGCCTCGGTGTGACCAGCCTGTCCATGTCACCGCGGGCGATCCCGGCGGTGCGTGCGTCACTCGCCGGCCACACCGAGGCCGATTGCCGGCGCCTCGCCACCGAGGCCGTGGCCGGCAAGAAACCATCGTGATGATTTCGGGCGCGCAGCGCGCCCGAAATCACCACCGGGTCAGTTGAAGGGGAAACCGGGCGGGAAGCTGACCGGATTCGGCATCGTCTCCATCCGGTGGATCACGTCCCAGAGCACCTTCGGGGTGCCCGGCGTGCTCTCCAGCGCGACGACCTTCTTCGTCCGCCCGCTCGTGTATCCCACCGCGACCCGGTAGAGGTAGCGGTCGCAGCACGTGTTCTTCGGAACGTAGCGCGGCCGCAGCGCACGGAACGCCGGGCTCGACGCCAGCCGCAGCACCTCCGTGGCGTGCCGGGTGCCGCCACCGGAGAGCGCGAACGACGACAGCCCGCCGTGGATCCCACCGGTGCGGACCACTGAAATGCTGTGCGCCTGGGGTTGTGGTGCCGCGACGGCCGGCTGCGCGGTGCCTGCGGCCAGCGCGGTGAGGCCCACCAGCAGGGCGCCCAGCCGGCGGGACAGAGTAAACCTGCTCCTCGTCATGTCGCCAGAATATCGGGCATAACTGGGCGAAGACGGTCCAAAACGCCGGTCTCGTCAGACCCCGACGCTTCCCGGCTGGTCCGCGGCGTTCAGGTCGAAGCCCCGTTTCGTCAGCTTGGACTCCAGCACATGGCAGACGTGCTCCACGACGGCGAAGCGCGCGTACTGCTTGTCGTCACCAGGGATGATCTTCCAGCGGGCCTTGGGGCGGTCCGTCCGCTCGATCATGTCCTCGATCGCGGCCTCGTAACCCGGTCGCTTCTCCCGGTTGCGCCAGTCCTCGTCGGTCAGCTTCCACGAGCGCAGCGGATCGTTCTTCCGGCTCTCGAAACGGCGCAGCTGCTCCTCGTCGGAGACGTGCATCCAGAACTTGATCAGGATCATGCCCTCGGCGGTCAGGGTCCGCTCGAACTCGGCGATCTCGTCGTACGCCCGCTTCCACTGCTCCTTGGTGGCGAACTCCTCGACCCGTTCCACCAGCACCCGCCCGTACCAGGACCGGTCCAGCACGGCCATCCCGCCGTTGCCGGGCAGCACGTTCCAGAACCGCTGCAGGAAGTGGTGCCGCTTCTCGTCGTAGGTCGGCGCCGCGAACTGCGCCACCCGCACGTGCCGGGGGTCCAGCGGAGCGACCAGCCGTTTGATGGCGCCGCCCTTGCCGGAGGCGTCCCACCCCTCGAAGAGCACGCACAGCGGCGGGCCGATCCGCTTCTCGCCGATCTGCCCGCCCAGGATCAGCCGCAGCCGGAGCAGGCGTTCCTGCGCTGCCTTCAGCCTCTCCTCGGCCTTCTTCTTCGAGATCTCGAGCGGCGGTTCCGCGCTTCCCAGGTGACCCATTCGCCTAGCATCCCGAAACCCAGTGTGATCCGCATCAGCGGGTGCGGGACAATCCGTGCGTGACTCTCGTAGACGACCTGTTGTGGCGCGGACTGATCCAGGACTCGACCGACCCCGACGAGCTGCGCAAAGCACTCGACGGCGGCTCGATCACGTTCTATGTCGGCTTCGACCCCACCGCCGCCTCGCTGCACGTCGGTCACCTCATGCAGGTCATGACCGCCCGCCGGCTGCAGCAGGGCGGGCACAAGCCGCTGCTGCTCGTCGGTGGCGCCACCGGCCAGATCGGTGACCCGCGCGAGTCCAGCGAGCGCACCCTCAACCCGCCCGAGGTGGTCGAGGGCTGGGTGCAGCGGATCCGTTCACAGCTGTCCCCGTTCGTCACCTACGACGGGGAGAACGCGGCAACCCTGGTCAACAACCTGGACTGGACCGGCCCCACGTCGGTGATCGAGTTCCTGCGTGACGTCGGCAAGCACTTCCCGGTCAACAAGATGCTGGCCCGTGACGTGGTGCGCAACCGCCTCGAGTCCGGGATCAGCTTCACCGAGTTCAGCTACCAGCTGCTGCAGTCCAACGACTTCTACCAGCTGCACGTCCGCAACGGCTGCCAGCTGCAGTTCGGCGGCTCCGACCAGTGGGGCAACATCACCGCCGGCGTCGACTTCGTGCGCCGCCGCGGCGCCGGCCCGGTGCACGCCTTCGTCACCCCGCTGGTCCTCAAGGCCGACGGCACCAAGTTCGGCAAGACCGAGGGCGGTGCCGTCTGGCTCGACCCGACCATGACCAGCCCCTACGCCTTCTACCAGTTCTGGATCAACAGCGACGACCGCGACGTCGTCCAGTACCTGAAGTACTTCAGCTTCAAGTCCCGCGAGGAGCTGGAGGAGCTGGAGAAGGCGACCGCGGAGCGGCCGCAGGCTCGGCTCGCGCAGCGAGCCCTCGCCGAGGAGCTCACCGCGCTCGTGCACGGGCCCGAGGAGGCCCGGCAGGCCATCGCGGCCAGCCAGGCCCTCTTCGGGCGAGGATCGCTCGACGAGCTCTCCGCCGACACGTTGCGCGCGGCTCTGGCCGAGGCAGGCCTGCTCGAGGTACGAGGTGAGCTCCCGCCCGTCGGCAAGCTGCTCCAGGAGTCGGGTCTCGTGGCCAGCGCCAACGAGGCCCGCCGCACGATCGGCGAGGGCGGGGCATACCTGAACAACGAGCGCATCACCGACGGCGAGGCGGTCGTCCCGGAGTCGGCCCTGCTGCACGGCCGTTTCCTGGTGCTGCGCCGCGGCAAGCGCACGTTCGCCGGCGTCGAACTCCTTCCCTGACCGTCCACGAGGCGATGCTCCGGCCCACGCCGGAGCATCGCCTCGCCGCCTTTCTGCTCACCGTGCCGAGCTGACCGCCGGTGGCGCGACTCGGACGGGGCGGCGCCGCAGAAGGACCGCGCCGGCCGCGTTGAGGGCCAGGCCCCACAGCAGCGCCGTCGTTGTCCATCCCGCCCATCCCGCCACCCCCGCTGATCCGGCGAGCACCTCCTGCGCGGCCCCGTACGGCGTGAGCCAACCGCGGGCGGCGCCCAGCGGCGCAAGCAGCGTGTACGCGCCGAGCGGCAACACGATGGTCCCCAGGCAGCCCCACACCGGCCGCTCGATCAGCAGTCCCAGTCCCGTGCCGACGAGCTGGGCCAGGATCTGCACCAGCACACCCGCCACGGCGATCACGCCGGCGTGCGCCCAGGGATCCGGGGCGGTGGACTCGGATGCGGCCAGAGCGGCAACGGAGAACGCGTTACCGGCGAACCCGGCGGCCACCGCGATCAGCACCGCTCCGGCCAGCGCCGGCAGCACCCGTCCACCGGCCGCCTTGCGAAGGCCGTTCGCCAGCAGGACTCCGATGAACGGCAGCGGAACGGAGATCAGCAGATGCACCTGCTGCGCGATCGTGGCGAAGGTGAGCTCCGCGGGTGGCAGTCCGGCCATGAGCCCCGCGGCGGCAAGTGCCCCGACCGCGAACGTCACCACGAGGAGGACCCGCCGGCCTCGTGTCCTGGCCGCACTCCGCAGCGTGCGAGCGATCGTGTCGTTCACATCTACCTCCTACGTGATGGCTGCTACGGGTCACGATCGCCGAGGAGCACGCGATCCCGCACGAGCCGGAGGATCTGGACGCCCCCCTACTTTGGTAGGTGCTGCCGGGCCCGCCCGTCTGCCGTCTCAACGCCGCGCAGGCCGCAGGTCGCTTCCAGAAGCCGCGAATGTCCGGCAGAAATGCTCTGACCTGGAGTTTCCTAATGATCAACGTGCTGTGACCCACGTCGCGGTGGGCCGATTTGGCGTCCAGCTCCCGGCCATGTAATGTTTTCCGAGCCGCCAGGGAGACGGGCGAGCGAGCGGGACCCGATCTAGGGGCCCGGCGCGGCCGTCCTGACGGAAACCCTAATCTTGATCGCACGGTCGACGATCGTGCGGTTTTGTGGGGTGCCTGTGCGGTTTCTGTTTGTTGAATTCGGTTGCGAAACGCGGATTTGACACGGCGGAAACGGCGGGTAAAGTAGAGCGAGTGCCCCGGAGGGTGGGCCGCGAATGCGGAACGCAGGATGGTGTGCGGTTGTTCTTTGAGAACTCAACAGGGTGCTTGATAAGCCAGTGCCAATTATGGCAATACCCCGGCTCATCGTTTAGGCGATGGGT
>NZ_JBEZZB010000159.1:0-23800 GCF_040638955.1 Actinoplanes sp. NPDC024001 | reverse complement strand
GGCGAGCCGGCCGACCGGGCCGAGCCGGCGCAGCGGCCAGCCGGTCACGGCGAGCACCGGGCGTACCAGGGCCGGGCCGAGCGCGATCAGCGCGATGAAGGCGAGGCCGCCGGAGACGACCACGGCCATCAGCATCGGCGTCGGGTCGTAGTCCTCCGGATTCGCACCGGGCAGGTTGACCACGACGAACGCGGCGACCGCCGCCGCCGCGGCGGCGAAGAGCAGGCCGGCCGCCCAGCGCAACCCGCCGATGCCGCGCCGCGCGCCGCTCGACGCGGCGGCGCGCAGCGCCTCCAGCGGCGCCACCCGGGAGGCCGACAGCGCCGGGGCCAGCACCGCCAGAACCGTGATCAGTACGGCCAGAGCGACCGTTGCGGCAGCCGGCGCGAGCGGGAACCCGGGCGACGACACCTTCCACCCGAAGGCGCCGAGCAGGGGCGGGACCAGGTGGCCGGCGGCGAGCGCGGCGAGCGTGCCGGTGACGCCGGTGACCAGGCCGATCAGCAGCCCCTCGGCGGCCAGTGCCCGGGCCACCGGGGCCCGGCCGGCGCCGATCGCCCGGAGCAGGGCGAGCTGGCGCATCCGCTGCGCGAAGACGATCCGGAACGTGGAGGCGGCGATCAGGCCGGCGGCCGCCACGGCGATCGCGACGAACATCGCGACCACGGCGAAGACCTGGTCGATCTCGCCGGCCGCCTCGCGGGCCTCGGCGAGCCGGACGTCCGCCCCGGTCGCCACCTCCGGCGCCTCGGCGCCCGCGGTCAGGGCGACCAGCCGCTCGTGCAGGGCCGTGGCGTCCGCGCCGGCGTCGAGCCGCACGTCGATCTGGGTGAGGGCGTCCCCGCCGGCCAGCGCGGTCACCGTGCCGATCGGCGCGTACGCCATGTACCCGTAGTCGTCGCGGGTCTCGGCCACCCCGACCACCCGCAGCGGGACCGGCTTGCCGTTGTCGACCACGGCGGTGGAGCCGACGGTCAGCCCCATCCGCTCGACGGTGCGCGGCGTCACCACGATCTCGCCCGGCCCGGCCGGGAAGTGGCCCTCCCGCATCGTCACCAGGCTCAGCGGGCCGCTGCCCGGGTCGGCGATGACCGCCAGGTAGTCGGCGCCGTGCTGGCCGCCGGCCTCGGTGCGCCCGACCGCCTCGGCCACCCCGGGCAACTCCTGGATCTCGGCGAGCTGCCCGGTCGTGACCACCCCGTTGCGGACCACCAGGTCGACCGCCTCCGGGGTGCCGCTCAGCCCGTTGAGCACGCTGCGCTCGGTGATCTGCTGGGCGAGCACGGTCGCGTAGACCACGAACGAGGCGACCAGCACCGCCAGTCCGGTGAGCAGCAGCCGGGCCGGGCGCCGGGTCACCCCGGCGAGCTGGGTGCGCAGGACAACGCTCATCGGGCGGCCGCCAGCGACTGCAGGGCGTCGGTGACCGCGGCGATGTCCGGGTTGTGGATCTCCCCGGCCAGCCGCCCGTCGGCCAGCAGCACGACCCGGTGGGCGTACGCCGCCGCGCCCGGGTCGTGGGTGACCATGACGATGGTCTGGCCCAGGTCGCGCGCCGAGTCGCGCAGCAGGCCGAGCACCTCGGCGCCGGACCGGGAGTCGAGGTTGCCGGTCGGCTCGTCCGCGAAGATCACCTCGGGGCGGGAGACCAGCGCCCGGGCCAGCGCGACCCGCTGCTGCTGGCCACCGGAGAGCTCGCTGGGCAGGTGGTTGAGCCGTCCGGTCAGGCCGAGCGTGGTGACCAGCCGGTCGTACAGCTCGCGGTCCGGCTTGCGGCCGGCCAGGTCCAGCGGCAGCGTGATGTTGGCGGCCGCGGTGAGCTGCGGCAGCAGGTTGAACGACTGGAAGACGAAGCCGATCCGCTCCCGCCGGGCCTTGGTGAGCACCTTGTCCGGCTGGCGGGTCAGGTCGGTGCCGCCCAGCAGCACCTGGCCGGAGGTGGCGGTGTCCAGCCCGGCGAGGCAGTGCATCAGCGTGGACTTGCCGGAGCCGGACGGGCCCATGATGGCGGTGAACCGGCCGCGGTCGAAGCCGACGGTCACCCCGTCGAGCGCGCGGACCGCGGTGTCGCCGGTGCCGTACACCTTCACCAGGTCCACGGCCGCGACTGCCGCCAGGGCGTCGCGATCCGACAGGGGTGATGACTGCGTCTGCATGAGAGCTCCCAGCTCGCCAGTAAGCGTGTTGACAGACGGATCCTGATCGATCCGGGCAACCCGGCACATCGGCCCGGCGTCGGGGCCCGCGGCCGGCGACTCTGCCTTTCGGCCGATGGGGGCACCCGGTACGCCGCCTACGCTGGGTCACGATGATGAACCGCACGCTGCTCCGTCTCGGCCAGCTCACCGCGCTCGGCGCGCTGGCCCTGCTCGGCCTGATCGACGTGCAGAGCGGCATGCTGGCCGGCCGCGACCTGGGGCTCTGGCAGATCGCGGCGGCGGTCGCCGCGGCCGGGGTCTGGCTGCCGGTGCACCGCCCCGAGTCCCGGCGCCTGCCGCAGGTGGCGCTGGGCCTGGCCGCGCAGTCGCTGCTGCTGACCGTGGTGGTGGCCGCGAGCAGCAACGAGGGCGGCACCTGGGGTCTGGCCGAGTCGGCGGCCCTGCTCGGGGTCCTCATGGTGGTCGCCCGCCGGGGCCGGGCCCGCTGGGCGACCGCGGCCTGCGGCGCCCTGCTGCTGGCTGTGGCGGTGCTGCCGCTGCGCTCCGGCGACCCGCCGACCTATCTCACGTTCGCCCTGTTGCAGGCCCTCGCCGGCGCGGCCGCCATCGGCGTCGGGGTGTACCTGCGGACGCTGGAGGGCAACCGGCAGCGGGCCCTGGACACGGTCCGCACCGAGCAGCGCGCCGAGTTCGCCCGCGACCTGCACGACTTCATCGCGCACCACGTCACCGGGATCGTGGTGCAGGCCCAGGGCGCCCGGTTCATCGCCGAGCAGGACCCGAAACGGGTGCTGCTCGCCCTCGAACAGATCGAGCAGGCCGGCGCCGAGACGATGGCGTCGATGCGGCGGATGGTCGGTGTGCTGCGCGACCCGGAGTCGCAGCCGGACGCGCCGCTGGCCCCGGTCGCCGGGGTGCCCGATCTGGAGGCGCTGACCGAGCAGTTCACCGCGGCCGGCGGCCCGCCCGCGCGGCTGCACGTGGACGGGGAGACCGCCGGGCTTCCGGTGGAGGTGTCGACCTCGGCCTACCGGGTGGTGATGGAGGCGCTGACCAACGCGCGCCAGCACGCCCCGGCCGCCACCGCCGTCGACGTGTGGCTGCGGCGCACCCCGGACCACCTGCTGCTGCGGGTCGCGAACGACGGACCCCCACCCCGGCCGGCCACGCCGCGCGACCGTCCGGGTTACGGTCTGGCCGGGCTGGCCGAGCGGGTCCGCGCGGTGGGCGGGCAGATCACGACCGGCCCCGGCGTGGACGGCGGCTGGGTCGTCGACGTCGTCCTGCCCCTGAACTCCCACCTCTGACATGGAGTGATTCTTGATCCGGGTACTCGTCGCCGACGACCAGGCAATGGTCCGCACCGGCTTCGGCATGATCATCGGTGCGCAACCGGACATGGAGGTCGTCGGGGAGGCCGCGGACGGCGTGGAGGCGGTCGAGCAGGCCCGCCGGCTGCGCCCGGACGTGGCGCTGATGGACATCCGGATGCCGAAGATGGACGGGCTGCAGGCGCTGCGGCTGCTCGCCGGCCCCGGCGTCGCCGACCCGGTGAAGGTCGTCGTGGTCACCACATTCGACCTCGACGAGTACGTGCATCAGGCACTGCGCAACGGGGCCGTGGGCTTCCTGCTCAAGGACGCCGGCCCGGCCCTGCTCATCGAGGCGGTGCGCGCGGCCGCCTCCGGGGACGCGCTGATCAGCCCGTCGGTCACCGTACGTCTGCTGCAGCACCTGTCGGCGCCGGCGCAGCCGGCGGAGGACGGCGGCCTGTCGCCGCGCGAGCTGGAGGTGGTCCGGCTGACCGCCCGCGGGCTGACCAACGCGGAGATCGCCGCCGAGCTGTTCATCTCGGTCGGCACGGTGAAGACGCACCTGGGCAGCGTCCACGCCAAGCTGGACACCCGCAACCGGGTGGAGATCGCCGCGTGGGCGTGGGAGCGGCGCCTGGTGGGCTGACCGCTCCCCGCCCCGGGACGTGACGTCAGCCGGCGAGCTGCCGGCTGGTGAGCCGGGCCGCGACCGGCGGCTCGGAGGGCTTCGGCGGCTCCTGCCGGCGCACCTGCGACAGCAGGCCGGTGACGGCGCGCTTGGCCGGGCCGAGCCGCTTCTTGGCGAGCTGGGTCGCGTCGTTGCGCATCCGGACGCTGCGCGGTATCGGGATCGACGGCTCGTACCCGAAGTGGGGCAGCAGCTCGCCGAACGAGTCCTCGCACTGACGGATCTCGTCATCGGTGAGCCGCTTGCGCCAGCTCGCGATCCGCTCGGTGGTGGGCGCCTTGTGGGTCAGGGTGTGCCAGGTCTTGTACTCCGGCACGGCGACCGAGGCCAGCTTGTTCGGCGCCTTCATGGCCGGGTCGTACTCCTCCTCGAGGAAGGCGCAGATCTTCCGCAGGTGCGGCTCCGGGTCGGCGACCAGGTCCTCGTAGCGGACCATGTGGTAGACGTCCTTGCGGTAGAGCCGGGACGCGATCAGCGACGCCTCCGCCGACTTCTTCCAGAAGTCGATCAGCGTGTCGAACTCACCGGGCTTCCACGGGGTCTCCTTCAGCGACGCCACGCAGTCCCGGCCGTCACGCATGATGTTGATGATCTGCGCGTCCGGGAACAGCTTCAGGATCGCCGGCAGGTACCGCAGGTACATCGGGCGCTTGTCGCCCCAGCGGGGCTTGCCGAAGCGCTCCGCGTACATCCTGAAGACGATGCCGAACGCCGAGCCCAGCGTCGGCGGGCCGGCGACGATCGCGTCGATGACCGGCTCGTGCTCCAGCCCGAGGTCGTTGAACTGGGCCGACTTGACGATGAACTCGGCCAGCGACCGCCGGTTGGCGGCGTCGTTCAGGTCGCCGAACTCCGCACGCTGCTGCCAGCCGGCGAGCAGGAAGCGGGTCTCCGGCGGCAACGCGATGCGAGGGTGCGCGTGGAGCATCAACTGCAACATCGTCGTGCCGGAGCGAGGGCAGCCGACGACGAAGATCGGGCGGTCACTGGGCATGCCGACCACCGTAAAAGAGATCCACTGGGTTTGTCCGCCCCCATATCGTCATGTCGCTCCTCTCGGCGCCTTCGCATAGATCTTGAAGACTCCGAAAAGATTCCGCAAAAAGTCTGTACAGCCAAGACGCGGGCGCTGTCTTAAACCTGTGAGTTTTCTGGCAATCTTGGGCACCGGAGTCCAACAGCCCGCGGGCCGGACCGGACAGTGACCGGTCCGGCACCACGGGCGACGGCTCATACCAGGCTAGGCCGCTTGTCCAAGGCCGCCACCGGCCGGGTGGAGAGCCAGCAGCCCGCGACGATCAACGCGAAACCGGCGATCGTCGCCACCTCGATCGACTCGTTCAGCAGCGCCACGCCGAGCAGCACCGCGACCACCGGGTTGACGTAGGTCACCAGGCCGGCCCGGTTCGAGCCAGCCAGCCCGATCAGCCGGTAGAAGGCCAGCAGGGCCAGCGCCGTGCAGAAGACGCCGAGGACCGCCAGCGCCGCCCACGAGCTCGCCCGTACCGGACCGGACGGCAGCGCCAGGAGGCTGAACGGCAGCAGCACCACGGTGGTGATCGCGGTGGTGCCGACGGTCAGCGCCTCCGGCGGGATCCCGGCGGCCCGGCGCTGCACGAGCATCGTCGCCACCGCGTAGCTGATCGCGGCCAGCAGCACCATGCCGGCGCCGAGCAGGCCGTACCGGTCGCCGGAGACGTCCAGGCCGACCAGCACGACCACCCCGGCGAAGCCGAGGACCAGGCCGGTCACCCGGATCGGGGTCAGCGGTTCGGTCCGCGACAGCAGCAGCGCGATCACCACCGGCTCGACCGCGATCAGGATCCCGGTCAGCGACGACGAGATGTGCTGCTCGCCGTAGGTGATCAGCAGGAACGGCCCGACGATGTGCACCATCGCGATCAGGGTCACCACCCGCCAGCGGCCGCGCAGGGTCTTGAGGGTGCCCAGCGCCGCCGCGATCGGGATCAGCACCGCGGCCGCGATCGCGGTCCGGCCGGCGACCACGAACACCGGCGACAGATCCTCGATCGCGATTTTGATCAGGAAGTAGGGGATGCCCCAGAGCACCGAGACGGCGACGAAGAGAAGCCAGGCGAGACGATTCACGGGTTCAGCCTCGCGCCGTACAGTCGTAAGCGGTAGCGGTCACTTGCTGATGTCGTGTTAAGGAAAACTGATGATCGACTCTCGTCGCCTGCAGGTGCTGGCCGAGGTCGCCCGCGAGGGCAGCTTCAACCGGGCCGCCGCCCGGCTGCGGCTCACCCCGTCCGCGGTCTCCCAGCAGATCAGCGCCCTGGAGCGGGCCACCGGCACCCCGGTGGTGCGGCGCAGCACCCGCGGCGTCGAGCTCACCGACGCCGGGCGGGTGCTCGTCGAGACCGCCGAGGCGATCGCCGCCGAGCTGCTCTGCGCCGAGCGCGAGATCGCGCAGCTGGCCACCGCGCGCACCGAGCGGCTCACCGTGGCCACCTTCACCAGCGGCGGCCAGCGCCTGCTGCCGCCGGCGCTCACCCGGTTCACCGCCGAGCATCCCGGCGTCGAGCTCACGGTCATCGAGAGCGAGCCCGAGGACAGCCTGCCGCTGGTCCGCACCGGCGCCGCCGATCTGGCGCTGGCCTACCACTTCGACGGGCCCCCACCGGTCCGCCCCGGCGACCGCTCCGGCCTGACCTGGGCGCCGCTGCTGGAGGATCCGATGTGGATCGTGCTGCCGGCCGGTCATCGCCTGGCCGGGCGCACCAGCGTCACCGTCGCCGAACTCGCCGCCGAGCGCTGGGTGCACGGCTGCATGATCGTCGGTGACCTGCTCGACCACTACGCGGCGATGGCCGGCTACCAGGTGCGCACCGCCTGCCGGGGCACCGACTACCAGTTCGCCCAGTCACTGGTGCGGGCCGGCCTCGGGATCAGCATGATCCCCGAGGTGGCGCTGACCGCCGACCACAGTGGACTGACGGCTGCCCGGCTCGCCCCGCCCGGCCCCTGCCGCTACGTCGGGGTCGCCACGGCCCGCCGACGGCGCCCGAACCCGCTGGTGGACGCCCTGCTGCGGACGTTGCACGAGACCGTCACCGCACTGCCCGCGACTCCCCTGACCACCGGCTGACCATCGCTCACAGGGCGATCCAGTAACGCCGGATCAGCCCGATCGAGGTGTCCCGGACGTCCTCCAGGACCCCGCCGCAACTCTCGATCGTGCGGGCCGACGCGGGATTGTCCACATCGCAGCTGATCATGACCCGGTCGAGGCCGATGCGGCGGGCCTCGGCCAGCATCTCGCGGAGGGCGAACCGGGCCAGCCCGCGGCGCCGCTCGGACGGGCGGATGCCGTAACCGATGTTGCCGCCCACCTCCAGCAGCCACTCGTTGAGCTGGTGCCGCAGCGAGATCGTCCCGAGCAGGCGGTCGCCGTCCACCACCCACCGGTAGCTGCAGTGCACCAGCCCGTCCTCGGCCGGGATCGCGGTGTCCTCCTCGATCAGCAGCCGGGCCACCCAGGCGGCGAAACCGGCCGGCGAGTCCACGTCGTCGCCGGCACGCAGGCCGGAGCCGGGCTGGTGGACGCCGCGGCCCCACTCGTCGTGCGAGTCGATCCAGGCGGCATGCAGGCGCGTGGTCGGGGCGATCAACTCGGGCATGCGCCGACCGTACCGGTCAGCCGCCAGAGGCGAGCGCCAGCAGGCGCTGGACCTGCGCCTGCCGCGCCTCGGCCATCCGGGTGGCCAGGTCGACAGCCGGAGGGTACGCGCCACCCGCGCTCTCCATCCGCATCGTCTCCATGCCGTTGTGCAGGGTGCCGAGCAGCAGCGCCACCGCGGTCCGGTCGAAGTCCGCGCCCTGGGCGGCGCGCAGGGCCGCCACGTCCTCCTCCCGCAGCGAGTGCAGGTCGCCGTGCCCGGCGTGCACGCCCGCCGACGGGTCGGCGCCGAGCGGCTGCTGCCAGGCGAGCAGCCAGCGCTGCATGGTGCTGCTCTCGGTGCGCCACTGGGCGAGCAGTTCCGCCGCGACCGTACGGATCTCGGGGTTGACCGCGCGCTCCTCGGCGACAGCGGCCACCTGCTGACCCTCGGCGATCTGCGCGAGGCCCATCTGCAGGAACATCACGTCGGTCTGGTTGTGAGCGGGTTCCGGCGCGGCCGCCGGTTCGGCGCAGCCCGCGGCCACCAGCACCAGCAGGAACAGGGCCAGGGCGGCCCGGCGAACCGGGCCGCCCGCACCTGTTACAGAGCGGTCCACAGCGCCGCGACGTACGGGGGCTCCCAGCCGCCGATCGCGGTGTGAGCCTGCCGGCACTGGTACGACCGGCCGTTGTACGTCACCCGGTCACCGACCTTGTACGCCGTCCCCGCCGCCCACGTGGTGGCACCGGGGTTGGTCGTCGCGGTCGGCGTCGGCGTCGGCGGCCGGGTCGTCGCGGTCGGGCTCGGCGTCGGGCTGCTGGTGGCCGTCGGCGTCGGCGTCGGGTTGGTGGTCCCGCCGCCGATGTTCAGGTCCACGCAGGAGTAGAACGCGTTGACCGTGTCCGAGATGTTCCACCGGGCGAGCACCGTCTGCCGGCCGCTGAAGCCCTTCATGTTGACCGTGTGCGACTTGGTCGCGCCCGGCTGCGCGCCGCCGTCGTTGAACGACGCCAGCAGCGTGTCACCGATGAAGTACTCCCACGTCGCCGTGGAGTGCCGCGCGGTGAGCACCCAGTTGAAGGTGACATTCTGCCCGACCGACGCGGCCGGCCAGCTCTTGCTGTTGTCGTTGAGCACAGTGAAACGGCTGCCGCCTCCGTTGCACTGCTTCGAGCCCTTGGGCTGTTCGACGCTCTGCGGCTCGTAGACGATGTCCCCGCAGCCGGAGACGGCGCCGCTGGCACAGTTGGCCTGCCGGCTGGGCGGGGACGAGATGTAACCGTGCGCGGACGCCGGGGAGACGGCCACGAAGAGGGAACCGGTGACCGCCGCGACGGTCAGCGCCGGAAGGGTGAACCTACGCCTCATGAAGGTTGCTCCTTAGGGGACGACGTGTTCACCAACGTAAATTAAAGGGTGTTAACAGTAAATACTGTTAAGGATTCTTTAGGGTCGGCTGAGGGCACAGGCCCGGGCGGCCGACTCCGCCGCGCGCTCCGGGGTGTCGCCCGCGCCGACGGCGAACGCTTCGAGATAGCGGACGAACTCGGCGTCCCCAGCCGGAAGCCCGGCGTAGAAGCCGGCCAGCTCCAGGCTGACCAGCCCGTGCACCAGACACCACGCCTGCCGGGTGAGCACCCACGGATCGGCCGCCTGGAAACGTCCGGCCTCGATGCAGCGCGGCATCAGATCCCGGGCGACCCGCAGCGTGGAGAGGCCGACCGCCCGATCCTCCTCGGTGAGCTCGAAGCCGAACATCGCCCGGTACAGGTGCGGCTCGCGGTGGGCCGCCCGCCGGTAGGCGAGGCCCAGCGCCACACAGTCGGCGACCGGGTCGTCGGTGGACGGCACCGTGGCGAGTTCGGCGGCGAGCCGGGCGAACCCCTCCTGAATGATCGCCCGGACCACGGCCGGCATGCCGCCGAAGTGCGTGTACACCGCCATCGTCGAGGTCCCGGCGGCCCGGGCCAACGACCGCGCGGACAGGGCTCGCGGCCCCTCCTCCGCGAGGACCCGGGCGCCGGCCTCGACGAGTTCCGCGCGGGGGTCTCGACCTGGCGTCCTCACCCGCCTACCATAACGGGTGTTATTCATAACGAGTGTTATGGAGGCTGATCGTGCGCATCCCGAGGGTGGAACCGGCCGGCGGCGACGTGTTCGGCGAGACGCCCGGCCCCGGCCCGGCGCTGCGCCTGGCGATCCTGGGCGATTCGTCGGCGGCGGGGTTCGGGGCGCCCGACCACGCTTCCGCACTGGCCGGGCAGATGGCCTCGGCGCTCGCCGCCCTCACCGGGCGGGCGGTGTCCTGGCGGGTGAGCGCCCGCGGCGGAGCCACCGCACGGACCGCGCCGCTGTCCCTGCTGCCCGGCCTGACCGACCCGGCCGGCGACTGGCGGCCCGAGGTGGTCCTCGTCGTCGTGGGCGTCAACGACACCACCCGGCTGCGCCGCCCCGCGGTGTTCCGGCGTGACGTGGCCCGGCTGATCACCGCCATCCGCGCGCATCTGGGCGAGCCGGTGCCGATCCTGCTGGCCGGCCTGCCGCCGGTGCACCGCTTTCCCGCCCTGCCCGCCCCGCTCAGGTTCGTCCTCGGCAGCCACGCCCGCCGCCTGGACGGGCGGCTGGG
Organism: Actinoplanes sp. NPDC024001; assembly: GCF_040638955.1. Lineage (NCBI taxonomy): Bacteria > Bacillati > Actinomycetota > Actinomycetes > Micromonosporales > Micromonosporaceae > Actinoplanes > Actinoplanes sp. NPDC024001. The sequence continues at coordinate 13,391 of NZ_JBEZZB010000159.1, read as the reverse complement.
AGCGCTGGCCCAGCAGCTGCCGGCCACCCATCACCTGCCGGTCGGCCAACTGCCGATGGACCGCCCCGGCCTCTTCGCGCCGGACGGCTTCCACCCGGCGCCGCCCGCCTACCGGGTGTGGGGCCGCCTGCTCGCCGCCCAAGCCGCCGACCTGCTCACCCGCTGACACCCGCAGCCGGCAACGCGCTCAGCGGCTCAGGCGCGCCGGTCCAGGAAGTCGTAGACGTCGCGGTTGTCGACGCCCGGGAAGGTGCCGGGTGGCAAGGCCGCCAGCAGGTGCGAGTGCACCCGCGCACTCGGCCAGGCGTTTCCCGCCCAGCGGTTCACCAGGTCAGCCGGTGGTCGGCGGCAGCAGTCGGGGTCGGGGCAGCTGGACACCGTCCGGCCGGTGACATCGCCGCCGCGGAACCAGCGGGCATGCTCATAGGGCGTGCCGACGGTGACCGAGAACAACCCTGAGCTGGTCGCCTCGACGTGCACCGTGCACCAGTACGTCCCGGCGACCGTGTCGGTGAACTGGTAGAACGACGAATACGGGTCGTCGGCCTCGAAAACCGTGCGGGACGCCCACTTGCGGCACACCGGCTGCCCCTCGATCGCCCCGGTCACGTCGGACGGGAAGCGCACGTTGTCGTTCTCATACGCCTTGTAGACGATGCCGCTCTCGTGCACCCGCGCGAAGTGCACCGGGATGCCGAAGTGCTCGGTGGCCAGGTTGGTGAACCGGTGCGCGGCCGTCTCGTAGGACACCCCGAACGCGTCGCGGAAGTCGTCGATGGCCAGCGCCCGGTCGGCTTTCGCCTCGCTGAGGAAGTCGACGGCGAACTTCTCCGGCATCAGCAGCGCCGCCGCGAAGTAGTTCACCTCGACCCGCTGCCGCAGGAAGTCGCCGTAGTCGGCCGGGTCGTTGTGGCCGAGCACGAAGTGCCCGAGCGTCTGCAGCACCACGGCCCGCGGGTCGTGCCCCTTGCCGCTGGCGACCTGCGGCAGATAGATCCGCCGGTTCTTCAGATCGGTGACCGACCGCGTCGAACTGGGCAGGTCGTTCACGTAGTGCAGGCTGAACCCGATCTGCGCCGCGATGTCCAGGATCCCGCGCTGCGACAGGGGGCCGGTCGTGTGCCGTACCGATTGCAGCACCTGCGCGGCGGCCTGCTCGATCTCGGCGAAGTAGTTGTTGCGCCGGCGCATGTCGGCGCGCAGCTGCGCGTTGGCGCGCCGGGCCACCTCGGGGGTCGCGCTCTGCTCGGTGTGCAGCCGGTTGAGCTCGCGGTGCAGGCCGATCAGCGACTCCAGGGCGTCGGCCGGCAGGCGCCGGCCGGCGCGCACGGCCGGCAGGCCGAGCGCCAGATAGGCCGGGCTCTGCTGGAAGTGCGCCAGGTCGATCTCCAGGCCGGCACGCCGGCTCGGCGCCTCCGGGCGCAGAAGATCCTGCATCGGTACGCCCAGCGCGCTCGCGATCGCCTGCAGCACGGAGAGCTTGGGTTCCCGCTTCCCGTTCTCGATCAGCGACAGCTGGGACGGCGCCCGCCCGACGGCGTCGCTGAGCTGGTCGAGCGTCATGCCACGGGTGCGCCGCAGGTGGCGCAGGCGCTGCCCCAGCGTCACGAGGTCGACAGCGGGCTCGGGGGAAAGCGAAGCGGTCACGTGTTTCAACGTAACAGAAATTCTGCACTTCTTCTCCTCACAGAGCCCTTCAAAGGGGCTTGTGTGGTCGGTGAGAGTGAAGTTCTTCCACCCGGAAGAACGCGACAGGGCAGGAAAGGGATCTTTCGATGACTGAGCTGACCGAAACCAGGGGCGGTACCGCTGCGGACCTCACTCGGGAATGGGCCGGCGACCCCCGTTGGACCGGCGTCAAGCGCGACTACACCGCGCAGGACGTCGTGAAGCTGCGGGGCACCCTCCAGGAGCGGCACACCCTCGCCGAGCGGGGCGCGGCCAAGCTCTGGGAGCTGCTGCACACCGAGGACTACATCAACGCGCTCGGCGCGCTGAGCGGCGGCCAGGCGACCCAGATGGTGCGCGCCGGCCTGAAGGCGATCTACCTGTCCGGCTGGCAGGTCGCGGCGGACGCGAACCTCTCCGGCCACACCTACCCGGACCAGTCGCTCTACCCGGCGAACTCGGTGCCCGCGGTGGTCCGCCGGATCAACAACGCGCTGATCCGCGCCGACCAGATCGACACCTCGAACGGCAAGTACGAGCGCGACTGGTTCGCCCCGATCGTCGCCGACGCGGAGGCCGGCTTCGGTGGCCCGCTGAACGCGTTCGAGCTGATGAAGGCCATGATCGCGGCCGGCGCCGCGGGCGTGCACTGGGAGGACCAGCTCGCCAGCGAGAAGAAGTGCGGCCACCTGGGCGGCAAGGTGCTCATCCCGACCCAGCAGCACATCCGTACGCTGAACGCCGCCCGCCTGGCGGCCGACGTGGCCGGCGTGCCCACCCTGGTGATCGCCCGTACCGACGCCCTCGCGGCGGACCTGCTGACCACCGACGTGGACGAGCGCGACAAGCCGTTCCTGACCGGTGAGCGCACCGCCGAGGGCTTCTTCCGGGTGCGTCCCGGCGAGGAGTCGGCGATCGCCCGCGGTGTCGCCTACGCCGACTACGCCGACCTGCTCTGGGTCGAGACCGGCAAGCCGGACCTGGAGTTCGCGAAGCGGTTCGCCGAGGCCGTGCACGCGAAGCACCCGGGCAAGATGCTCGCCTACAACTGCTCGCCGTCGTTCAACTGGAAGCGCAACCTGGACGACGCCGACATCGCCCGGTTCCAGAAGGAGCTCGGCGCGATGGGCTACAAGTTCCAGTTCGTCACCCTCGCGGGCTTCCACGCTCTCAACCACTCGATGTTCGAGCTGGCCAAGGGCTACGCCGAGACCGGCATGACGGCGTACGTGAAGCTGCAGGAGGCCGAGTTCGCGGCCGAGGCCGACGGTTACACCGCCACCAAGCACCAGGCCGAGGTCGGCACCGGCTACTTCGACGCCGTCTCCACCGCCCTCAACCCGGAGAGCTCCACCACCGCGCTCTCCGGTTCCACCGAAGCCGAGCAGTTCTAAGGGAAGACGGGTAGGACGACATGGGCGCCGAAGAGATCACCATCACCGGTACGACCGCCGGCCGTTACTCCGAGATCCTGACTCCCGAGGCTGTCGAGTTCATCGTGGCGCTTGACCGCGAGTTCGGCGCCCGGCGGGTGCAGCTGCTGGAGCGCCGCCGGCGCCGCCGGGCCACCCGCACCACCGACCTGGACTTCCTGCCCTCCACCCAGCACATCCGGGACGACCTGTCGTGGCAGGTCGCCCCGGCTGCGCCGGACCTCGCGGACCGGCGGGTGGAGATCACCGGTCCGCCGGAGCGCAAGATGACCATCAACGCGCTCAACTCCGGCGCGAAGGTCTGGATGGCCGACTTCGAGGACGCCACGTCGCCCACCTGGGACAACGTGATCCTCGGCCAGCTGAACCTGCGCGACGCCCTGGACGGCACGCTCGATTTCACCGCGGCCGACGGCCGCCGGTACGAGATCGGCGACCAGGTGCCGACCATCATGGTGCGGCCGCGTGGCTGGCACCTGCCGGAGTGTCACCTGCGGATCGGCGGCCGGGCCGTCTCGGCCTCGCTGTTCGACTTCGGTCTCTACCTGTTCCACTGCGGGCAGAAGCAGATCGACCGGGGCAGCGGACCGTACTTCTACCTGCCGAAGCTGGAGTCGCACCTGGAGGCCCGCCTCTGGAACGACGTCTTCGTCTACGCGCAGGAATACCTGGGCATCCCGCGCGGCACCATCCGGGCCACCGTGCTGATCGAGACGATCAACGCGGCGTTCGAGATGGAGGAGATCCTCTACGAGCTGCGTGAGCACTCGGCCGGACTCAACGCGGGCCGCTGGGACTACCTGTTCAGCATGATCAAGAACCGGCCGGACGTGGTGCTGCCCGAGCGGTCCCAGGTCACGATGACCGCGCCGTTCATGCGGGCGTACACCGAACTGCTGGTCAAGACCTGCCACAAGCGCGGCGCCCACGCGATCGGCGGGATGGCCGCGGTCGTGCCGAGCCGCGACCCGGTGGCCGCGAAGCGGGCGCTCAACCAGGTCCGCCAGGACAAGCGGCGCGAGGTCGGCGACGGCTTCGACGGCTCCTGGGTGGCGCACCCGGGCCTGGTCGAGACCTGCCGTGAGGTGTTCGACCAGTGGCTCGGCGACGAGCCGCACCAGATCGTGCGCAAGCGCGACGACGTGCGGGTCACCGCCTCCGACCTGCTGGACATCAAGTCCTCCGACGTCTCGGTCAGCGAGGTGGCGCTGCGCAACAACTGCAGCGTGGCGCTGCGCTACATCGCCGCCTGGCTGGGCGGGCGCGGCGCGGTCGCGCTGGGCGGGCTGATGGAGGACGCCGCCACCGCCGAGATCTGCCGCGCGCAGCTCTGGCAGTGGATCTCCTCGGGCACGCCGACCGACTACGGCGTGCCGGTGACCGCCGCCCTGGTCAGCCGGATGCTGCGCGAGGAGCTGGACGTGCTCAGTGAGACGGGCGCGCTGGACGAGGAAGCGGCACGCTGCTTCGGCCAGGCGCGGACCCTGCTCGTGGTCCTGCTCACCGAGCGGACCTGCCCGGAGTTCCTGACCCTGCCGGCCTACCTTCGGCACCTGGCCGGTGGGTGCACGGCTCCGGTCACCGATCAGGCTCCTGTCGCGGCCTGACGCGGTGAGGTGAGGCGGGGTGGCTCGGGCCACCCCGCCTCGTCGTGTGCTCAGCCTTTCGGTTGCCAGGTGCAGAGGCAGACCTTGTTGCCCTCCGGGTCGGCCAGCACCCAGAAGTTCGGCGCGTCCGCGTCGCTGACCAGCGTGCCGCCGGCCGCGATCGCCGCGTCGATGCGGGCCGGCACCTCGGCCGGGTCGATCCAGAGGTCCGGGTGCCAGTGCTGGCGCGGCTCGTCGCCGCCGGACGGCTGGAACCAGAGCGTCGGCAGCACCCCGGACGGGTCCACCAGCTCGTCGCTCTTCTTCTCGAAGCCCAGCACGGCCTGCCAGAACGGCAGAATCTTCGGGTGGTCCGGGCTGTCCAGCGCCAGCTCCAGCCGGGCCAGCCCGGTCGCGTCCGGTGTCACGCCCGCCTCCCCAGCCAGCGCGCTGATCGTCGCCGCCAGCCGCAGGTCCCGGCCGGTCACCGCCCCCACGTCATGGCTGACCAGGGACACGTCGACGAACGTGTACCGCAGGTCCAGGTCGGGGTGGTGGTTCGCCGCCTCGGCCGCCGCGCCGATCCCGTTCACCAGCGCCAGCCCGGTCGCGAAGTCCCGGGTCCGCAGCCGGGTCCGCAGTTGCCCGAGCAGATAGATCCACCCCGCCGGCGCCTGGTCGGCGATCTCCTGTGCACTCAGCTTCGTCATGCCTCCATGCTGGCGCATCCCCGTCGTGCCCACGATCCGGGCAAGCCCTTCATTCCTATCGGACCTATGGATATTGTCGGCGCGCACCCCTCGATCCACTGGAGATGACGTGACCGACCGTGGAACCACCCGGCGCGGTGTTTTCGGCGCTCTCGCCGGCGCCGCCGCCGCGACCGCACTGACCGCCGAGCCCGCCTTCGCCGGCGCGAGCGACGAGCGCCCGTTCCAGGCGAAGCCGGGCAACTCGAAGCGCCCGAACATCCTGTTCATCCTCGCCGACGACCTGGGCTGGGCGGACCTGAGCAGCTACGGGTCGCCGACCATCGCGACGCCGAACCTGGACCGGCTGGCCCGGGGCGGCGTGCGGTTCACCGACGGCTACTCCTCCGGCGCGGTGTGCTCCCCCACCCGGGTCGCCTTCTACACCGGCCGCTACCCGGGCCGCACCCCGGGCGGCCTGCCCGAGCCGATCGGCAGCGTGAACGAGCGGGACGGCATCCCGGCCTCGCACCCGACGCTGGCCTCGCTGCTGAAGCAGGCCGGTTACGCCACCGCCCTGATCGGCAAGTGGCACGGCGGTTTCCTGCCGCACTTCAGCCCGCTGCGGGTCGGCTGGGACGAGTTCTTCGGCAACTACTCCGGTGGTGTCGACTACTACTCGAAGTACACCCTCGACGGCTACGACCTCTACGAGGGCGAAACCCCGGCCGAGAACGACGGCCGCTACTACACCGACGTCCTCGCCGACCGGGCCGAGGAGTTCGTGCGCCGCCGCCACCCGAAGCCGTGGCTGCTGAACCTGAACTTCACCAGCCCGCACTGGCCGTGGGAGGCGCCCGGCGACCGCGCGGTCAGCGAGGAGATCACCGCTCGGATCAAGGCCGGCGACGGGCAGGCCCTCTTCCACCGGGACGGCGGGTCGCTGGAGACCTACCGGAAGATGGTGGAGAACCTGGACCGGCGCATCGGTCAGGTGCTCGCCGCGCTGCGCGACACCGGCCAGGAGCGCGACACCCTGGTGGTGTTCCAGAGCGACAACGGCGGCGAGCGGTTCTCGTACAACTGGCCGCTCTCCGGCAACAAGGCGAGCCTCAGCGAGGGCGGCATCCGGGTGCCGACGATCCTGCGCTGGCCGGCCCGCATCCGCGGCGGGCAGGTCAGCAACGTCCCGGTGGTCACCCACGACTGGACGGCCACCCTGCTGGAGATCGCCGGGGCCGAGCCGCACCCGGACTATCCGCTCGACGGCGCCAGCCTGGCCGGCTATCTGCTGCGCGGCACGCCGGCGCCGGAGCGGGACCTGTTCTGGCGGACCCGCGCCAACCGCGCCCTGCGCCGCGGCAAGTGGAAGTACCTGCGGCTGAGCGCGACCGGCGGGGACGCCCTCTACGACCTCACGACCGACCCGCGCGAGCAGGCCAACCTGGCCGCCAAGCACCCGCAGCTCGTCGCCGAGCTGCGGGCACGCTGGGAAGAGATCGACGCCCCCCAGTTGCGCTACTGATCCCCCGGATCCGGTCCAGCAGCGCGCGTGACATGACGATCACGCAGGTCACCCCGTTGATGAAGGCGGCGACCACGTCGCTCGGGTGGTGCATGCCCCGGTACATCCGGGACAGCGCCACCCCGAGCGGCACCAGGATCAGCGCCCAGCACAGCGCCTTCACCCAGGTGTGCCGGGCCAGCCCGGCGAGCAGCAGCGCGAGGCCAAGGTAGAGGGCGACCGCTGCCGAGGTGTGCCCGGACGGGAAGCTGGAGGTGGGCGGCGACTCGTCGAGGCGCTGCACGGCCGGCCGGGGCCGGTCGATCGCCAGCGTGGTGAAGTAGAAGACCAGCGCCTGCGCGGTGACCGCCAGGCACAGGAAGAGCGGCTCGCGCCAGCGCCGCAGCACCAGCCAGAGGACCAGCGCGGCGACCGCCGTCACGCCGATGATCCGTGGCGTGTCGGCGATTCCGCTGACCAGGTGCGAGACGTCGTCGAGGGTTTCCGTGCGGTCGCCGGCGAGTTCCCGGTTCACCGAGTCCTCGATGGTCAGTGGCCACAGATGGGTGGCGGCCCGGGTCAGCAGAACCCCGAGGCCGATCATGAACAGCAGCAGGGCTGCGATCGGCAGCACGACCCGTTTCAGGGTTTGAGCGGCTACGGTCAGCACGCCCGCTCTCTACCCAGACACGCTCTGCGCGACACGGCGCCGGCTCACCCGGCGCTGGAGGGCGAGGGAGGTCAGCGCGACCAGCGCGACGCCGAGGAGCAGCCCAGCCACCACGTCGCTGGTCCAGTGCACACCGAGACCGACCCGGGTGAACGCGGTGACCAGCGGAATCACCACACCGGCCGTCCACAGTGCGGCCTTGGCGAGCGGCCGGTCACGCACCAGCGGCAGCAGCACCATCAGGAAGACCGCCGCGCCGAGCGCGTTGGTCAGCGCGTGGCCGGAGGGGAACGCATATCCGGTGGCTTGCGCCACCGGATCCAGCAGGTCCGGGCGGTGCCTTCCGAAGAGCAGCTTCAGGAGTACGCCGAGCAGCGCACCCGCCGCCATCGTGGCGCCCGCCCACACGGCCAGCCCCCGGGCGTGCCGCCGCCACAGCCAGACGACCAGCAGCGCGGCCGCAATCCGCCAGGTGGTCGGGTGGAAGATCAGGCTCCACCACTGCATCGCGTCCGCCCAGCCGGGGTGGGTGACGGCGAACCGGTGCAGGTGGTCGGTGACCCGCAGGTCGAACTCGTGCAGCGGCTCGTAGCGGACCGCGACCAGGGCGGCGATCAGTGCGAACGGAACCAGCAGGAGAGGGGCCGCCAGGGCCGCCGCGGTGGTTCGTACCTCGAGGGTGGTTTCCTGGTCGGGCCGCATGGCGGCCTATTACCCCACAGGCCGCCTGCGAAGCACCTGTGGGCCCGGTCAGGGGTGCCCGGCGCCCGCCCGCCGCGGGTCGCCGTGGCCCAGCTCGTTGATCTGCCCGATCGCGTGGCGTACCTGATCGACCAGGCTCTGAATGGTGTCCTGCTGCTCGCCGGCGACCGTGCGCACCTGCCCGATCGCCACCCGGACGCTCGCGATCGTGTCGGTCATGGTGGCGACCGCGCCGGACACGTCGGTGGCGGTGGTGGTCAGCATGCCGAGTGTCGCGGTGATCCGCTCGGCGGACTCGGCGGTGTCGTCGGCGAGCTTGCGCACCTCGTCGGCGACCACCGCGAAGCCCAGCCCGGCCGGCCCGGCGCGGGCCGCCTCGATGGTGGCGTTGAGGGCGAGCATCCGGGTCTGCCCGGCGATCGACGCGATCAGCGCGACCAGGTCGCGGGTGGCCGGCAGGCTGACGGTGAGCGCCTCCGCGGCCCGGTCGGCCTGGGCGGCGTGCTCGGCCATCTGCTCGGTGGCGGCGTGCGCGGTGCCGGCTCCGGCGTTGATGTCGTGCACCGAGGCGCGGACCGCGTCGACGCCGCGCACCGCGTCCCCCAGCTGGTACGCCACTCCCCCGATGATCTGGTCGGACCTCGCCTGCGCCAGGCGCAGCGTCTCGTCGCGCTGCCACTGCCGTTCCCGGACCTGTTCCTCGCGCTCGCGTTCCTGCCGGGTACGCATGTCGGCCAGTTCGGCCGCGTGGCGGTCCAGCGCGCCCAGCATGTCGTTGATCGCCCCGCCGACCGCGTCGATGTCCGGATTGCCGGCCGGCGGCACCCGCAGCGCCAGATCGCCGGACTTCATGATCTTCTCGGTGGTCCGGCGCAGTGGCTGCACCTGCCGGCGGACCGCGCGCCGCTGAGCCATCACGATCAGCGCCCCGGTCAGGCCGACCGCCAGCAGCACCACCGCGGCGAGCTGGAGCAGGGTCTCGTGCGCCTGTCCGCGGATCCGGCGCTGGTTGAGCGACTCGAAGGTGACCGGCACCCCGTCCACGCCGGTGATCGTGCAGGCGATCGCCATCTCGTCGCCGACGGCCGTGGTGGAGATCGTGATCGCGCCGAACTTGCTGTCCAGCTCGCGCAGCACCTGGGCGCCGGAGCGGGGCGCCGGCCGCAGCGCGATGGTGTCGTCGGTCTGCCCGGCGATGGCGGCGAGGCCGGCCCGGTCCAGGGTGCGGAAGAGCAGCAGCGCGCCGTTGGGGGTGCCGGCGCCCTCGTCCTGATAGACCGGGAAGCCGCAGAACTCGGTGGGTACGCCGGTCACGCTGGTCAGCCCGCAGTGCGCGGCGCCCGGCTCGGCGCCGTCACGGAAGTAGCCACGCAGCGTCGCGGGGTCGTCGAGCGGGGCCGGCATCGGGGCGTACCCGGCGCCGTCGATGGCTCCGCCGACCCGGATCCGGCCGGTGCGGTCGACGCCGACGGCCGCGGTGATGCCGTACTGGTCGTGCAGGATCGCCGGGGGCAGGTCGATGCGGAACTGCCGGGTGTCGCCGCCGGCCACGTCCCGGTAGAGGGCGGTCCAGATCGAGTTGGTCATGCCGAAGTCGATGAGGCGCTGCGCCTGGGCACTGAGCGCGACCCGCAGCTCCTCGCCCTCCCGGCCCAGCTCGGAGCGTTCCAGCCGGTCGAAGGCGGACATGGTGACCAGGTAGACCGGAACGCCCAGCATGATCAGCATGAGCGCCACCAGCCCGAGCACGGGCAGCAGGTCACCGCGCCGCACCGCGGCGAACAGCTCCGCCCGTCCCACATGGTTACGTTCGGCGCGGCCGGGCCATCGCTGAGGCCGCGGTTCCCCGCTCGCCCCGGCGATGCCGTACCGACGGGGTCACCGGCGGGCGCGGGACATCACTTCGGCCGCCCGGCTATCGCAGGTTACGGACCGCCTCGAGCAGTTCCTGCTGGCTGATCGGCTCGGCCTGGCCGGTGCGCGCCTCCTGCATGGCCTTGGCCAGCTGCACCCGGCGCAGCACCTCCTTGATGTCGGCGCCGGTCATGCCGGTGCTGGCGACACCGAGCGCGGCCGGGTCGAGGTCGTCGGCGAACATCCGGAAGCCCGGGTTCTCGTGCGCCGCGATCAGCCCGCGGATCATCTTGCGGAAGATCTCGGCGCGGCTCACCTCGTCCGGTTTCGGCACGCTGATCTTGACGTCGAACCGGCCGGAGCGGATCAGCGACTCGTCCACCCGGTGCGGGAAGTTCGTGGTGGCCACCACGATGACGTTCGGGTTCGCCTCGATCAGGTCGTTCATCTCCTGCTTGAAGATGCCGGCCACGGCGTTCAGCGCCTGGCTGGCCGCGTCACCGCCGGCGCCCGCGTAACTGACGATCGAGTCGAACTCGTCGAAGAGCATCAGCGTCGGCACCCGGTAACGGCGGGCGTCGCGGAAGATCTGCTTGATGTTGCGCTCCGAGCCGCCGAGCCACTTGTCCAGGATCTCCGGGGTGCGGATCTCCCGGAAGTCGGCGCCGATCTCGTTGGCCAGAGCTCGGGACAGCATGGTCTTGCCGGTGCCGGGCGGCCCGTACATCAGGATGCCCTGCGGCCGGCGCGCGCCCCAGCGCGCCATCGCCTCGGGGTGCCGGAAGGAGATCGCGATCTGGCGCAGCTCGCTGACGACGTCGGCGAGCCCGCCGACCATGTCCAGGGTGACCGCCTGGGTGGTCACCGGCACCTTGGGCAGCGACTCCCGGCTGATCACGAAGCGCCGGCCGCGCAGCTCGTCCGGGCCGGTCAGCTCGATCACCGCCTGCAGGGTCAGCGTGACGAAGGCACGCAGGTGGTCCGCGCCGACCTCGTCGCGTGGCACCCGCGCCTCCAGCCGGGCCACCGTGCCGTCGTCCGCATAGGTCAAGGTCGCCTGCAAACCCACGGCGGCGTCGGCCAGCACACCGGGTTCGCGCCCGGCCGCCGGCCCGGCAGTCCGATCAAGACCCAATTTCCGGTACGCGGCCGCGGCCGCCGTTCCCACCCCGTCCACGATCTTGGTGGCCACCGGGTCCCCGGCCGCGATCCGTTTCGCCAGCAGCACGCCGAGCGGATCCTGGCCGAGCACCAGCTTGCGCATCCGCTCGGTGGACATCGGCTCGGCGCGGGCGCTGATCAGCGCGGTGAACACGTGCACCGGGCCGGCCGGGTCGTCGGCGCCGGCAACCGTCAGATCCACCCGCTGCACCGGCGCCGGCCAGGTCGCACGGCGCAGCAACTCCACCGGATTGACCCGGGCGGCCGCGAGCAGAGTGGTCACGTCCACCATTTCGATGGTCGCCCCGGCGTACTCGAAAATCTCGCTGCGCGGCCGTGCGAAGCTCGCCTCGGACATGCTCTCCTCCGCCCTGCAACCCACCTGCGACACACCAAGAGTGACACGGCGACGCCGCTCGGCTAATGTCGGCCGTTGATCAACCTCGATGCCACAGTTGTCATACAGAGGAGTTTCGTTGCGCAAACTGGCCATCCCCGTCATCGCAACTCTGCTGGTCACCCTCGCCCCACAACCGGCGAGCGCGGGCGGGTACCACGGCAACAGCAGCAAGCGGCTCCGCGCGGCGGTGACCGTGCCCGGCGTCATGGAGCACCTGCACGCGTTCCAGCGGATCGCCGACCGGAACGAGGACACCCGCGCCTCCGGCACGCCCGGCTACGACGCCAGCGCCGCCTACGTGAAGAGCGTCCTGCGCCGCGCCGGTTACCGGGTCACCGAGCAGAAGTTCACCTTCCCGTTCTACCGTGAGCTCGCGCCCGCCCAGCTCACCCGGGTGTCCCCGGCCGGCCCGGCGTACGAGACGCACACCTTCGACTACTCCGGCAGCGGCGACGTGACCGGTCAGGTGGTCCCGGCGCTGAACAACGTGCTGCCGCCCACCGCGGAGCCCAGCTCGACCGCCGGCTGCGCAGCGGCCGACTTCGCCCCGGCGTCGGCGACCGCGCCGCAGATCGCGCTGGTCCAGCGTGGTGGCTGCGACTTCGCGGTGAAGGCGCAGAACGCGCAGGCCGCCGGCTACGACGCGGTGATCATCTTCAACGAGGGCCAGCCGGGCCGCCAGGAGCTGCTCACCGGCACCCTGGGCGGGCCGGTCACCGTTCCGGTGGTGGGCCTGAGCTTCGCCGACGGCAGCGCGCTCGACGCGGCCGCCGAGGCGGGGACCGTGACGGTCCGGGTGCAGACCAGCACCGAGAACCGGGCGGGCGCCGAGACCAGCAACATCATCGCGGACAGCCGCGGCGGCGACCCGGACCGGGTGCTCGTGGTCGGCGCCCACCTCGACTCGGTCGCCACCGGGCCCGGCATCAACGACAACGGCAGCGGCTCCGCCACCATCCTGGAGATCGCCGAGCAGATCGCGAAGCTGAAGATCAAGCCGCGGCAGCAGCTGCGGTTCGCCTTCTGGGGCGCCGAGGAGGCCGGGCTGCTCGGCTCCGAGCACTACGTGGCCCAGCTCAGCGAGGCGCAGCAGGACACCATCTTCGCCAACCTGAACTTCGACATGGTCGGCTCGCCGAACTACGTGCGGTTCGTCTACGACGGCGACGGCTCGGACACCGGCGGCACCGCGGGCCCGGCCGGCTCCGGCGAGATCGAGAAGGTGTTCACCGACTACTTCGCCGGTCAGGGCCTGGCCAGCGACCCGACCGAGTTCAACGGCCGCTCCGACTACGGCCCGTTCATCGCGGTCGGCATCCCGGCCGGCGGCCTGTTCAGCGGCGCCGAGGGCGTCAAGACCGCCGAGCAGGCGGCCGAGTACGGCGGCACCGCCGGCGAGCCGTACGACCCGTGCTACCACGAGGCCTGCGACGACATCCGCAACCTCAGCAAGCGCTCGCTGAGCGAGCTCGGCGACGCGGCCGCCCACGGCGTCTACTCGCTCGCGCTCACCCGGGCGTCGTTCGAGACCCCGGCGCCCGCGGCGGCGAAGGTCGCGGCCGGCGCGCAGCAGGGCGGATCACACGCGATCCGCTGATCCGTTCCCCGCGCGGGGCGCCCCCCGTGGCGCCCCGCGCGGCGGGCGGGCCCCCCCCGGCCGCCGGGGGACCGGCGGGGGGAGGAATTGAGGGGGATATAGTGTTTGGGGGGCTGTTTGGGCTTTT
>NZ_JBEZZB010000158.1:0-23979 GCF_040638955.1 Actinoplanes sp. NPDC024001 | reverse complement strand
GCGGGCGGCGGGCGGCGGGCGGCGGGCGGCGGGCGGCGGGCGGCGGGCGGATTGAGGGTAGATGGCTGTTTGGTCGAGGTGGGGTGGCCGAAACGGTGGGATTTCTGTGGGTATCGGCGAGGGAACTACTTAGGTGCGGGCCGGTTGCGACGATTTCTCCTGGTGGAAGGCGTAAAGGGCAGGACCTCGGGGGGCGTTCGGCCATGAAGAAGATCGCGGGAATGGTGACGCTGGGGGCGGCGCTCGGTGCGGGCGCCGCGATGCTGGCGCCGGTCGGCGCGCAGGCGGCGGTGGGCCAGGCGCCGACGGCCGGGACACAGGTGGCGGGAGCCCAGGTGCAGGTGACCGGGACGCAGGCGGCGGGGACGCAGGCCGCGGGGACGCAGGCCGCGGGGACGCAGGCGGCGGGGACGCAAGCGGCGGGAGCCCAGGTGCAGATGACTGGGACGCAGGCAGCGGGGACGCCGGCCGCGGGTCAGATGGGGGCGTTGCCGAGTCTGGTGGCCTATGTTCGCGGCGGGGACGTCTACGTCAGCAAGGGCGCTTCGGAGAAGCGGCTGACCACCGGAGGTGGGCATGCCCGGCCGCGGTGGTCGCCGGATGGGCGGCAGCTTGCCTTTCTGAAGGGTGGGCAGCTGTGGACCATGAAGGCGGACGGCAGTGGGCAACGCCGGCTGAGCACGCGGGCTGCGGCGGGGCCGTCGTGGTCGCCGGACGGGAAGTGGATCGCGTTCGGGTCGCTGTCCTGCACCGGAGGGCCGGGCGTCTACCGGATCTCGGCGGCGGGCGGCAGCGCGCAGCCGGAAGTGCTCTTCCCGCGGGACTGCCGTGGTCAGGCTCTGCCGGCTGAGACGGCGGGGGCCGGCGGGCGGGCCGCGGGGGCGACCTTGAACGAGCGGCTGCGCACCGACGACGCGGTGGCCTGGTCGCCGGACGGGACCCGGGTGGCGTTCCGGGGTGGGGACTGCGAGTCGATCTACGATGCCTGCCTCAGCGTTGGCACGGTCGCTTCCGGGGAGGAGAAGACCGTTGCGGCGTACGGCGGGGGCGGCGTCCAGAACAGCGGCTTCGCAGTAGTGCCGACCTGGCGGCAGGACGGGGCGAAGCTGGCGTTCACGGCGTACCAGGAGGGTGAGACCGCGGCGGAGAGCCGGCCGGTGCACCTGGTCGAGTACGACACCGTGACCGGCGCGAAGCGGACAGTCGGCGGGACGATGGACCGGGAACTCGCCTACGTCGACGCGAGCCGGGCCGTGGTCACCAGCCAGCACGCGGGCGGGTCCTGGCTGACGGTGGTGGGTCTCGCGAACGGGTCGCGCGCCCTGTTCCGGTCCGGATCGCAGCCGAGCGTCCAGCCGCTCACCCGCTGACGGGGAAGGCTCTGCCGCGGGTCGGCGGAGCCGGATCGCGCCGTGACCGAGTTTGCGGTTCGCGACTCAGCGCACTGCGTTGCCGGCCGGAGAAAGCGCTGCGAAAACCTGAGAGGGTTACCGCGGTGGTCAGGACACGCAACCGGGCGCGGGATTTCGTGAGTGGGTGGGGACGGTCGTATCGTGGGGCCGCCATGAGTGAGACCGAGACAGCCGCAGCGCGCCCCATCCGCACATTTCATCCGCGGCGTGGGCGGATGAGTGCCCGCCATTTCGACGCGCACGCGGCGCTCTGGCCGAAGTTCGGGCTGACGGTCACCGATGGCGATCGGAGCGCCCTCGACCTTGCCGAACTGTTCGGGCGCTCCGCTCCGGTCGTACTGGAAATTGGTTTTGGCATGGGTGACGCGACTGCGGCGATGGCCGCGGCGGAGCCGGGCCGGAATTTTCTCGGCGTCGAAGTGCACACGCCGGGTATCGGGAATCTGCTCGCGCTCGCCGGTGAGCTCGGCCTGACCAATGTGCGGGTCGCGCACGGGGATGCGATGCAACTCGTGCACCGGATCGCGCCGGGGGCGCTCGACGCGGTGCACGTTTTCTTTCCCGATCCGTGGCCCAAGGCCCGGCATCACAAACGGCGCCTGATTCAGCCGGGGAATGTGGCGCTGCTGCGTGAGCGGCTGCGGCCCGGCGGCGTGCTGCATTGCGCCACCGACTGGCCGGAATACGCGGTGGCGATGGCGGAAACGTTGGACGCGGATCCGGAACTGCGCCGCCTCGCGGCGGCGCCGCACGGGCGGCCGAGAACCAAGTTCGAGCAGCGCGGCACGGCAGCAGGCCGGCCGATCACCGATTTGCGGTACGAACGAGCCTGACCGGGGCGAGCGCGCCTCAACTTCACACGGAACGGGCGGCGCAAGCTCTGACAATTCGCCGCTTTCAGGGTTTTTGCGCCATACCCTGAGGTGTGGAGGTCGGCCATGCGGCGAGATGACCCCGGCGACGGCGCCGGGCGGTCCCAAGGGGCGCCTGCGGCGGAGGCCGCGGCATTCGCGCGCCCGGCTGAGCCTTACGGGGGGACAGCCGTCGACGAGCGTCCCGGCTCGCCGGCGGCTGCCCGGGCCGGCATCTTTCGGGAGGCGCTCGCGGAGGCGGCCGGGCCGATCCTGCACCGGGGGGTGCTGACCAGCGGCTCCGCCGACCAGCTGGCGGCGCTGGTGGCCCGGGCCGCGCAGGTGCCGAGCGCGTGCATCCAGTTCGTCGAGGGGTCGCGGCTGCGGCTCTACGGCAGTTGGGGGATCTCGGCCGACTGGGAGGTCGTCGCCGAGACCGGGCTGGACAACTCGCTGGGCGGGCTCGTGATCCGCACCGGCGGCGCGCTGATCATCAGCGACGCGCAGGCGGACGACCGGGTGCCGGACGGCATCCTGCGGTCGGATGGCGGCGCCTATCTGGGCTATCCGGTGCACGACCGGTTCGGGCTGGTGCTCGGGGTGTGCTGCGCCTACGACCATCAGCCGCGGGAGTGGACCCCGGAGCAGATCACCGCGGTGGCCGAGGCGGCCGAGGTGGCCACCCTGCTGATCGGTGAGCAGCTGGCGCGGTACGAGCTGGAGCAGCAGCACCGCTTCCTGGACGCGGTGCTGGACAGCCTGCACGACGGGGTGACCGCCTGCGACGCGTCCGGCCGGATCGTGTTCGTCAACGAGCGGATGCGCCGGCTGTGGGGTGACGGCACCGACCTGGCGTCCGGCCTGACCGACGCCACCGGGTCGCCGCTGACCAGGGACGATCTCGGCCTGAACCGGGCGCTGCGCGGGGAGCGGATCCGCGACGAGCCGGTGGCGCTGGAGGGGCGGGGCCGGCGTACCCGGCATTTCCTGATGGACGCCCAGCCGATCCACGGCCTGAACGGCCGGGTCATCGGTGCGGTGCAGGCGGTGCAGGACGTGACCCGGCAGCGGCGGGCGGAACGGTTCCGCAGTTGCGAGCTGGCGGTGACGACCGCGCTGGCGGAGGCCCCGTGCATCGAGGCGGCCGGGCCGCGCGTTCTCGAGGCCGTGGTGGCGACGCTGGACTGGGTGCACGCCGAGCTGTGGACGGTCGACGAGGGGGCGATCCGGCCGGCGGCGCGGTGGAGCGCCCCGGGCTGGCCGGCCGACATCGTGGTGCCGGAGTTCCTGCCGTACGGGCAGGGGCTGGCCGGCCGTGCCTGGCAGGTGGACAAGCCGCTCTGGATCCGCGACGTGGGCCGCCCGCAGAGCCTGATCTCGCCGGCGATGGCTGCCGCGGGCCTGCACACCGCCCTCGCCATCCCGGTGCACGACGGGTCGGGGACGATCGGGGTGCTGACCGTGTTCGCGGACGCGGTGGAGGATCCGGAGGAGGAGCTGGTCGCCCTGATGTCCGGGATCGCCGCGCATCTGGGGCAGTTCGTGGAGCGGCGCCGGGTGGAGGACCTGCAGCGGCAGCTGACCCGCAGCAAGAACGAGTACCTGGCCCTGATCGGGCACGAGCTGCGCACCCCGCTGACCTCGATCAGCGCGTACACCGAGCTGTTGCGCGAGGCGGACGAGGAGACCCTGGTCCGGGACGGGCCGCGGCTGATCGCGGTGATCGAGCGGAACACCAACCAGCTCCGGGAGATCATCAACGAGCTGCTGGAGCTCTCCGCGCTGGACGCCGGGCACGCGGACGTACGCCGTACCCCGATGGACCTGGCCGAGGTGGTGCGGGACGTGGTGGACCGCACCCGGGTGGCGATCGACGGCGCGCCGGTGGTGATCGACGCCGACCTGCCGGGTGAGCTGATCGTCCCCGGCGACCGGGACCGGCTGCGGCACATCGTGGAGAACCTGCTCGGCAGCGCGGTCCGGTACAGCCCGGACGGCGGCCACGTCGGGGTGACGCTGCGCAGCACCGGGCGCGCCGCCGAGCTGGCGGTCTCGGACGCGGCCGGCGACGTGCCGCGCATCGAGCGGGAGCAGATGTTCACCGGGCTCTACCGGACCGCCCGCGGTCACGATCGGACCCTGCCGGGCAGCGGGCTGGGCCTGACGCTGAGCCGGGCCGTGGTGGAGAAGCACCACGGCAGCATCGAGCTGACCGGCGGGGACGCCGGCACCACGGTGCTCATCCGCCTGCCGCTGGAGGCTCGTTGACAGGACGTTGACAGTTGTGACCCTGGTCACGATCTTCTGGTCGGGACGAGGATGAGCTCATGACGCGATGGACCCCGGATCCCAGCTTCTATCCCTCCCCCCGTGATGCCGCGGAGGCCCCGGCCGAGCAGCTGGCGTACATCGCGGCCTTCGACCGCACCGCCGAGCGGCCGGACGCGATCGCGGTGGTCGACACGGATCCCGGGTCCGCCGGGTACGGCACCGTGGTCGGCTGGACCGACCTGCCGCACACCGGCGACGAGCTGCACCACTTCGGCTGGAACGCGTGCAGCAGCGCGCTCTGCCCGACCGCGCCGCACCCGCACGTGGAACGCCGCTACCTGATCGTTCCCGGTCTGCGGTCGTCGCGGATCTACGTGCTGGACACCAAGGAGGACCCGCGCAACCCGTGCGTGGTCAAGGAGATCTCCGCCGAGGAGCTGGCCGGCAAGGCGAACTACTCGCGGCCGCACACCGTCCACTGCGGCCCGGACGGCATCTACATCTCCGCGCTCGGCGCGGGTCAGGGCAGCGACGGACCCGGCGGCATCGCCGTCCTCGACCACACCACCTTCGAGGTACGGGGGCAGTGGGAGGCCGACCGCGGCGACCAGGAGCTGGCGTACGACTTCTGGTGGCACCTCACGCAGGACGTGCTCGTCTCCTCGGAGTGGGGCACCCCGAGCATGGTCGAGAACGGTCTCGTCCCCGAGCTGCTGCTGGGCCGCAAATACGGCCACCGGATCCACTTCTGGGACCTGGCCAAGCGCACCCTGGCCCAGACGATCGACCTCGGCGACCAGTACCAGATGACGCTCGAACTTCGCCCCGCGCACGACCCGGCGAAGACCTACGGGTTCGTCGGCGTGGTGGTCAGCGTGGAGGACCTGTCCGCCTCGATCTGGCTGTGGCACCGAGAGGATGAAGAGCCTTCAGGCCGGTCAGGGCTGGCGGCGGGGCGGTCGGATGGGGAGTTCCGGGTGACCAAGGTGATCGACATCCCGGCGGAGCCGGCCGACCCGTCCGAGCTGCCGCCCGCGCTGCAGCCGTTCTCCGCCGTGCCGCCGCTGGTCAGCGACATCGACCTGAGCGTCGACGACCGCTACCTCTACGTCAGCTGCTGGGGCACCGGCGAGCTGAAGCGGTACGACGTCAGCGACCCGTTCCACCCGGTCGAGGCCGGCTCGGTGCACCTGGGCGGCATCGTGCGGCGCACACCGCACCCGTCCTTCCCGGACGAGGCGCTCGCCGGTGGCCCGCAGATGGTGGAGGTGTCGCGGGACGGCAAGCGGGTCTACGTGACCAACTCGCTGTACGGCGCGTGGGACGACCAGTTCTACCCGAACGGGGTGGGCGCCTGGCTGGCCAAGGTCGACGTCACCGACGACGCGTTCACGCTGGACCCGCGGTTCTTCCCGCACGGTGACGAGTTCCGCGGATTGCGGGTGCACCAGACCCGGTTGCAGGGTGGGGACGCGTCGTCCGACTCGTACTGTTTCCCGTCGCAGTGACCTGGACCCACTATGGCGCGCTCCTCGCGCTGGGTGCGTTCCACGGGCTGAACCCCGCGATGGGCTGGCTCTTCGCGGTGGCCCGCGGCATGCAGGAACGCAGCCGCACGGTGTTCGTGCGGTCGTTGCCGCCGATCGCGGCTGGGCATCTCGCCTCGGTCGCGATCGTCGCGGCGGTGGTGTCGGCGACCCGGTCGGTGGTCGCGGCTAACGTGGTCGGCATCGTGGGCGGGCTGGTTCTGGTCGGGTTCGGGCTGTGGCGGCTGCTCTCCGAGCGGCACTTCCGGTGGGCCGGGATGCGGCTGAACGCGGCGCAGCTGACCGGCTGGTCGTTCCTGATGTCGTCGGCGCACGGCGCCGGCCTGATGCTGCTGCCGGTGCTGGCCACCACCGCGCTGCCCGGTGGGCACGCCGGGCACGCCATGCCGTCCGGTGCGGGAACCGCGCTGGAGGGGCTGGCGGCGGCCGCGATCCACACGGTCGGCATGTTCGCCGTGATGGCGGCCTGCGGGTGGGCCGTCTACCAGTTCGTCGGGCTGAGCATCCTGCGCCGGGCCTGGTTCAACGTCGACCGGTTGTGGGCCGGGGTGATGGTCGGAGCCGGCGCTCTGACCATCGCCCTGACCCACTGATCCGCGGTTACGTCAGCGGGGGTGGACCACTGCGGCCGCACCACCGCCGCGGCGGGACGGTTCGGACGAGGCGATGAAGCCGCCGCGCCGGGTGAACTCGATGGCCGTCGCCGCGCCGAGCTCCGGCACGTCGGCGGCGAAGGTGTGGCCGAGGGCGGTGAGCGCCGGACCGTACCGGGCGCGGAAGGCCGGCTCGGCCTGGATGCCGGCGGTGTTGCGCTGCGAGGCTCGCGGCGCGGCCATCGCCTCCGGCAGGGTCATGCCCAGGTCGATCCGGTTGATCAGCAACTGGAGCACGGTGGTGATGATGGTCGCGCCGCCCGGCGAGCCGAGCGCCAGGAACGGCTTGCCGTCGGCGAAGACGATCGTCGGCGACATCGAGCTGCGCGGCCGCTTGCCCGGGCCCGGCAGGTTGGGGTCGGGAGCGTCGCCCTGGGTGGGCGCGAAGTTGAAGTCGGTCAGCTCGTTGTTGAGGATGAAGCCGCGACCCGGCACCACCATGGTGTTGCCGCCGGTCGCCTCGATGGTGAAGGTGTACTCGACGATGTTGCCCCAGCGGTCGGCGACGGTCAGGTTCGTGGTGCTCTGACCCTGCTCGGCCGGGCCGCCGGCGGGGGCGGGGGTGCAGCCGCGGGCCGTGATGTCACCCGGCGGCACCGGCTTGGTCAGCGCCTTGCCCGGGTCGATCTGGCACTCGCGCTGCCCGGCCCACCGGTCGGAGGTCAGCCGCCGGATGACCCGGTCGGGGGTGTTCGCGCCGACGTAGCGGTTGCGGTCGGCGAAGGCGAGCGCCGACGCCTCCAGGTAGTAGTGCAGCTTCTCGGTGGTGCCGGACGACCTCGGCAGGCCCTTCTCGATGATGTTGAGCGCCTCGGCGACCGCGGTCCCGCCGCTGGACGGCGTGTTCATGCCGTAGACGGTCAGCCCGCGGTAGTCGGACCGGACCGGGTCCGGGTAGCGCACCCGGTAACCGGCCAGGTCGGCCTCGGTCAGCGCGCCGGGCCGAATCGGGTACGCCCAGGTGCCGATCGGGTCGTCGGCGACCGGCGGGTTCTGCACCGTCTCGACCAGGTCCTCAGCGATCGCGCCGCGGTAGAAGACCCCGGTGCCCTTCTTGGCGATCAGCCGGTAGGTGTCGGCCAGGTCCGGGTTGCGCTGGGTGCTGCCGACCGCCGGCGGGGCGCCGTCCGGCAGGTAGAGCTCGCTGGACGAGGTGAACTGGCCGAACGCCGCGGCGTTGTCGGCGACCTGCTGACGGAACGTCGCGTCGACGGTGAAACCCCGGTCGGCCAGGTCGGCGGCCGGCTGGAGCAGGCGGGACAGCGGCCGGGTGCCCCACTTGCGGGCGGCCGACTCCCAGGTGGCGACCGTGCCGGGCGCGCCCACCGAGAGGCCGCTGACCCGGGCCTCGGCGAAGTCGTAGGGCAGCCCGTCGGCCGGGTCGATGAAGAGTCTCTCGGTGGCCGAGGCCGGTGCGGTCTCCCGCCCGTCGATGGTGGAGACCGAGCGGCGTTTCGCGTCGTAGTAGACGAAGAAGCCGCCACCGCCGATGCCGGCCGAGAACGGCTCGGTCACCCCGAGGGCGGCGGCGGCCGCGATGGCGGCGTCGACCGCGTTGCCGCCACGGCGCAGCACGTCCAGGCCGATCGCGGTGGCGTTGGCGTCGACGGTGGCGACCGCGCCGCCGTATCCGGTGGCGGTGGGCCCGAGGGCCGTGCTCCCGCCCGCGGTCGCCGGTGGGGACGCGACAGCGACCCCCAGGGTGGTCAGTGACAGCGCTGTCAGCGCGGGCAGGAACCGCATTCGCCCTCCAGGTAGGACAGTGTCGGTTGTCAATTCCCTGCCTACCGGGGTTCCGGTCACGGCACAACCGGACCGATACGGTTTGCCTTCTGTTTTCCGCCGCGGGGCAGGCACAGCCTTACCCGACCCCGTAGGGTTCCGGTTCGACGGCCGGGCAGCTCGCCCCGGTGGCGGGCAGGGTCAGGTCGAACAGATAACGATCCACCGCGCCGCTCACGCATTCGCTGTGCGAGTACGTGACGTGCCCCCAGCCGCGATAGGTGAGCAGCCGCGCGGCCGGTCCCAGCTTCCGGGTGACCTGCTGGGCCCAGACGTACGCGGTCGCCGGGTCGAACCGCGCGTTGACCAGCAGCACCGGACCGTCCGCCGGCCGGATCGCACGCTGCGGGTTGACCGGCGTGCCGGGCCAGCCGAGGCACCCGGCCACCGCGGTCAGGGCCAGCGGCGAGGCGAGCATCTGCGGTGCCTTCTTCGCGAGGTCCCGCAGCCGCTCCCGATATCCGGCGAAGCCGTCGACCGGCAGGCGCCAGTCCTGGCAGACCACGGCCGGGAAGCTGTGCGGGGTGAGGTCGACCGGCGTCCGGCCGCGCCGCCCGGCCGGGACCGGCTGATCCGCCTCCTTCAGGTAGTGCGCGAAGGAGTACCACTGCGGGTCGTAGAAGGCACTGAACGCCGCCGACATCAGGTCCCAGACGCGCAGCTTGGCCGGCGGGTCGTAGGGATCCACCAGTGTCCCGGCCGCGGCCCGGCGCATCAGGCCGGCCCAGAGCGCCTTGATGTCGCGGCCGCGCAGCGCGCACCGGGTGTCCCGGGCGCACCAGGCGACGAACTCGTCGAAGGCGGCCTGGGCGGCGCCGGCCGACTGGCCCAGGAAGTCGTCGATGCCGACGCTGTGGTCCATCACGCTGTCCAGCACCAGCGCGCGCAGCCGCTGCGGGTAGATCTCGCCGTAGAGCTGGCCGAGCAGGGTGCCGTACGAGGCGCCATAGAAGTTGATCTTCGGTTCGCCGAGGGCGACGCGCACCGCCTCCAGGTCGCGCACCCCGCTGATCGTGTCCGCGTGATGGAAGGCGGGCCCGCTGCGCGACGCGCAGTCCGCGGCCAGCCGCTGGTTGAAGGTGGCGATCCGCCCGAACTCGGCCTCGGTCGTCGCCATCGGGGACGGCTTCTCGTCGACCAGCTTCTGGTCGCAGAGGATCGGCGAGCTGCGGCCGACCCCGCGCGGGTCGAGCCCGATGATGTCGAACCGCTCGCTCACCTCGGTGCTGAAGAACTCGCTGTCCAGGGCCAGGTTCACCGCCGAGGCGCCGGGGCCGCCGGGGTTCACCATCAGGACGCCGAGGCGCCGGGACGGGTCGGCGGCCGGGCGGCGGGCCAGCGAGACGTCGATCTGCGGCCCGTACGGGACGGTCCAGTCGGCCGGGACCCGCATCGTCCCGCACTGTGCCCGCTCGTCCTCGGGACACGGCTCCCAGGCGATGGTGGGGGTGCTGCCGTACCGGGTACGCGGCGGCACACCCAGCCCCGGGTCGGCGCCGGCCGGCTGTGGCGCGTACCCGAGAAGGGTGGTGAGGGTGAGGATCGCGGCCGTGATCGGCCGTGCCAAAGCTCGCAAAACCCATCTCCGCCCTGCGCGGCCACCGCACCGCGCGGTCCCCATCTTGGGCCGGAACACCGCGCCGAATCCGGCAAACGATGCTGGACTGGCCCGATCGTGGCACCTTGGAGGGATGATTTCCGCCACCCGCCTGGCCCTCGCAGCGACCGGTGTCGCCCTGCTGACCGCCTGTTCCTCCGACGGCGCGGCCACCCCGCCCACCGTGCAACCGGTGCCGTCGGCATCGGCGCTGCCCTCGACGAGCGCGGGCGCGGCCGCGCCCACCGGCACCCCGGACCTGGACGCACCGGAGACGGTGGCGACCGGGCTGAACGTGCCGTGGGGACTCGCCTTCCTCCCGGACGGCAGCGCGCTGGTGGCGGAACGCGACACCGGCCGGATCCTGCAGGTGAAACCCGGCACGCCACCGCGCCAGGTGCGCCAGGTGGACGGCGTCGACGCCGGCGGCGAGGGCGGCCTGCTGGGTCTCGCGGTGGCCGCCGACCATGCCGAGACCGGGCTGGTGTACGCCTACTTCACCGCCGCCGACGACAACCGGATCGTCCGGTTCAAGCTCGGCGACAACGGCGCGCCCGAGGTGGTCTTCGACGGCATCACGAAGGGGCCACGGCACAACGGCGGCCGGATCGCGTTCGGCCCGGACCGGATGCTCTACGTCGGGACCGGGGACGCCAGCGACGAGCCGCGCTCACAGAACCGGGACGACCCGAGCGGCAAGATCCTGCGGCTCACCCCGGACGGCAAGCCGGCGCCGGGCAACCCGTGGGACGGTTCCCCGGTCTGGAGCCTGGGCCACCGCAACGTGCAGGGCCTGGCCTGGGACGGTCAGGGCCGGATGTACGGCATCGAGTTCGGGCAGAGCACCTGGGACGAGGTGAACGTCATCGAGGCCGGCAAGAACTACGGCTGGCCCGAGGTGGAGGGCCGCGGCGACGACGACCGCTACGTGAACCCGATCGTGCAGTGGAGCACCGAGGAGGCGTCGCCCAGCGGGGCCGCGGTCGCCGGCGACACGCTCTACGTCGCCGGCCTTCGCGGGGAGAGGTTGTGGATGGTGCCGCTCGGCGGCGGGACCGCCGAGGCGAAGTTCACCCGGGAGTACGGCCGGTTGCGCACGGTCGCCGTGGCGCCGGACGGTTCGCTGTGGCTGACCACATCGAACACCGACGGCCGCGGCGACCGGCGCGACGGCGACGACCGGATCCTGCGTTTCCCGGCTCGATGACGATCAGCCGATCGGCGGGATCCGTGGCAGCGACGAGATGGCGCTGGCGTACTGGGCCACCTGACGCTTGTTCGGGACCACCCCGAAAACCCGGAGCTGGTCGTGGATGGCCTGTTTCACGATGTCCTCGGACTGACCACGGTGGGTCTCCATGACCCGGTTGACGACGTAGTCGACGCGTAGCTGGACCTGCCATCCGGCGCCGCGACCACCACCGGAGCCGGCCAGGCGGCTGATTGAGCTGAGAGCATTCATGCCCGGGTTATCGGTCGGGCCGGTGGCGGTCTTGACGATTCGCGGTGGTGCTGCAACGGGACGGCACCCGGAGGGCACCGTCCCGGCCATCAGACTCGCCGCTCGTCCGGCGGCAGCTCGTCCTCCACGTCCGGCTCACGCGGCGGCGTGGGCGGGTTGAGCTTGAGCCAGAGCAGCATCAGCAGGCCGAAGACGAGCATCGAGATGCCCATCCACAGGTTGATCCGGATGCCCTCGGCCTTGTCGAGGTCGGCCCCGCTGTCGAAGATTCCGATCAGCGTGACGATCAGGCCGTAGAGCACGAACAGGCCGCCGATCACGCTTCGTACGTCGAAGAGCCGAGCGGCGGTTGCCACCTTCTCCTGATCCTTGTCGTCGGTCATCTCCGGACTCCTCACCAGACGGGGATGTACAGCAGGACGGCCAGTGCCAGGGCGATGAAGCCGAGCAGGACCGGGTTGCGCCACCAGACCTTCTCGGAGGCGATGATCACCTCGCCGGAGGTGGTCGGGCCGCCCAGCCCGTAGACGAGACCGCGCAGCTCGTCGTCACGCTTGCCGGGGGTGAACGGCGTGATGATCAGTGCGACCACCACCGCGGTGACGAAGGCCAGGCCCGCGCCCCAGAAGCTCTCCTCCAGGTCCGAGTTGAAGTGCACCGTGTCGGTGAGGTGCAGGATGTAGAGCGTCAGCGAGGCGAGGAAGCCGAGCAGCAGCGACCAGAACCCGGCCCACGCCGACATCCGCTTCCAGAACATGCCGACGATGAAGGTGGCGAACAGCGGAGCGTTGAACAGCGAGAAAAGGGCCTGGATGTAGTTCATGATGTTGTCGAAGCCGGCGGCGATGAACGCCGTGCCGATGCCGACGAAGATGCCGGCGATCGTCGCGATCCGGCCCACCCGCAGGTAGTAGCCGTCGCTGCGGCCCCGGCGGACGTACGTCTGCCAGATGTCGTAGGTGAAGACCGTGTTGAACCCGCTCACGTTGGCCGCCATGCCGGCCATGAACGACGCCACCAGACCGGTCACCGCGACGCCGAGCACACCGGTCGGCAGCAGATCGCGCATCAGCAGCGGAATCGCGTTGTTGTAGATGTAGTCGCCCTCATCGGCGCCCAGACCCTGCACGGTGACCAGCGCGATCAGGCCGGGCAGCACCGTGATCGCCGGGACCAGCAGCTTCGGGAAGGCGCCGATGATCGAGGTACGCCGGGCCGCGTTCATGTCCTTGGCGCTCAGCGCGCGCTGCACCTCGGCGAAGTTCGTCGTCCAGTAGCCGAACGAGAGCACGAAGCCCAGGCCGAACACGATGCCGATCCAGTGCGCGCCGAGCGGGTTGTCGGTGCTGCCGGTGTCGGCCCAGGTGTGCAGGCCGGCCTCGCCGAGCGGGGACTGGCGCACCTTCTCGAACAGGCCGTCGATGCCGCCGACCTTGACCAGGCCGATGATGGTGATCGGCAGCAGGCCGGCCACGATCACGAAGAACTGCAGCACCTCGTTGTAGATCGCCGAGGAGAGGCCGCCGAGCGTGATGTAGGCCAGCACGATCACCGCGCCGACCACGATCGAGGACCAGAGCGGCCAGCCGAGCAGGGCCTGCAGGATCAGGGCCAGGGCGTACAGGTTGACGCCGGCGATCAGCACCTGGGCCACCGCGAAACTGACCGCGTTGAACAGGTGGGTCGGCCGGTTGAATCGCAGCCGCAGGAACTCGGGGACGCTACGGACCTTGGATCCGTAGTAGAAGGGCATCATCACGATGCCGAGGAAGACCATCGCCGGTACGGCGCCGATCCAGAAGTAGTGGACCGTCATCATGCCGTACTGCGCGCCGTTGGC
This sequence comes from Actinoplanes sp. NPDC024001, assembly GCF_040638955.1. Taxonomy (NCBI): domain Bacteria; kingdom Bacillati; phylum Actinomycetota; class Actinomycetes; order Micromonosporales; family Micromonosporaceae; genus Actinoplanes; species Actinoplanes sp. NPDC024001. The sequence goes on along the minus strand of NZ_JBEZZB010000158.1, from coordinate 10,564 downwards.
CGACATCCCGATCACCTCGAGGGCGCCCAGGTTGGCCGAGATGAAGGCCAATCCGGTCACCCAGGCGGGCATCGAGCGCCCGGAGAGGAAGAAGTCGGCACTGCTCTTGATCGCCCGGCGAGCGGCGAAACCGACGCCGAGGACTGTCACGAAATAGATCGCGAGGATCAGGTAATCGACGAAGCCGACGTCGAGCCGGAGTCCGTCCACGGGCTCACCTCCACAGAAGTGGCCCGCAGATACCCGAATCGAAGATCTTTCACACCAGGGCGGCGACCGCCTCCGGTGTCACCTCGGTGATGCCGCCCACCACCAGCTTGGCCTGGGCCAGCGCGTCCGGCGCGGCCGGGTAGACGCCGTGCGGCACGGCGATCACGGTGAGCCCGGCGGCGCCCGCCGCACGCAGCCCGTTGCTGGAGTCCTCGATCGCCACGCAGTCGGCCGGAGTGAGCCCGAGCTGCTCGACGACGGTGAGGTAGACGTCCGGCGCGGGCTTGCCCCGCGGGACCTCCTCGGTGGAGCGGGTCACCTCGAACGCACCGGTCAGGCCGGCGGTCGCCAGCACCTGGTCGATCAGGACCCGCGCGGAGGAGCTGGCCAGGGCCAGCCGGTAGTGGGCGCCGAGCGCGCGGACCACGTCGACCGAGCCGGGGATCAGCGGCAGCGCCTCCCGGTAACGGGCGGCCATCCGGTCCAGCACGTCTTTCGCGACCTGCTCCGCGGAGCGCGGCACGCCGACCTCGTCGGCGAGGTGCGCGGACCACTCCCCCGTGCTCATCCCCATCATCCGGTCCTGGCTGTCCGGCAGGAACTCGCGGCCGAACTCGGCCACGTAGGCCCGGCGGACCTCCTCCCAGACCTCCTCGGTGTCGATGATGACGCCGTCCAGGTCGAAGACGACCGCCTTGATCTCGCTCACATCTCCTCCAGGGCCGGCACGATCTCGTCACGGAACCGGTCGAACCGCCGCACGTCCCAGGCGTCGGTCACGCCGCCGTGCAGCACCGAGATGCCCATCGCGGCGAACCGGCGGGCCGCCTCGATCAGCTCCGCGGTGTCCTCGGGGAACCGGTAGAGAATGGTCTTCTGGATCTCGTCGTAGTCCCGGCCGACCGCGTCGCAGTGCCGTTTCAGCACGTCCAGCTTGTGCTGCAGATCGGGGCCGGCGAACAGGTTGCAGGCGTCCGCGTACTTCGCGACCAGCAGCAGCGTCTTCTTCTCCCCGGCGCCGCCGACCAGGATCGGCAGCCGAGGCCGGCTCAGCGCCGGCGGCGAGTTGAGCGGGCGGTCCAGCCGGTAGTGCGCGCCGTGGAAGGGTGTCTCGTCGCCGTCGAACATCTGCCGGCAGATCCGCAGCGTCTCCTCCAGGCGCTCGAACCGCTCCTTGGTGGGCGGGAAGAACAGCCCGAGGCCGGCAGACTCGTCCGCGTTCCAGGCGGCGCCGATGCCGAGGATGGCCCGGCCGCCGGAGAGCACGTCGAGCGTGGTGACCGCCTTGGCGAGCAGGCCGGGGTCACGGTAGGTGACGCCGGTGACCAGGGTGAGCAGCTTCGCCCGGCGGGTGTGCGCGGCCAGGAAACCGAGCGTGGTGTAGGCCTCCAGCATCTCCAGCTCGGGCGGCCCGTTCACGCTGATCTGCCACACGTGGTCCATCACGCTGATCCGCTCGAACCCCGCCTGGTCCGCGGCCGAGGCGATCTCGGCGAGGGTCGGCCCGAGACGGGGCGCGCCGTCGGGCCAGGTGAACTTGGAGATGTGGAGGCCGAGTCTCACATCGATCACCCTACCCCTGCATACGCAGAGTGATCGGGTCACCACGGGAACGATCTTGGGCCGCTGAGGTGATCACCATCAACCGTCTGGCCGGTTGCCGCAGCGGTGCAGGCCGGTAGCTTGACAGGCACCGACGTCGAGCCGGGGAGCCGCTCCAGATGACAGTTCATGGTCAACCCGGTGACCGCCCGGCATCACCCTCCGTGAGCGTGGTGATTCCGGCGGGCACAGGCGAGACGCTGCCGGTGCTGCTTGCCGCGCTCCCCCCGGTGCACGAGATCATCGTGGTCGTCGGCCCCGGGGACGACACCACCCGCGCGCTGCCCCGGGCCGCCCGGGTGATCCGGCAGACCCGTGACGGGGTGGGCAACGCCCTGGCCTGCGGCGTCGACGCGGCCACCGGCGACGTGGTGGTCACCGTGCCCGGCGACGGCACCGGCGACCCGGCGGACGTGCCCCGTTTCGTGGCGGCCCTGCGCGACGGCGCCGACGTGATCCACGGCTCCCGGCGCCTGACCGGGCCGGGCGAGCCGGCCGGGCCGGACGCCGGACTGCTCAGCCGGTGCACGGACGTGGTTCTGCTCTGGGTGATGAGCGTGCTCTTCGGCTGCCGGCCCACCGATCCCGGCTTCGGGTACCGCGCCTTCTGGCGCGACACCGCCGGCCGGCTGGGCCTGCCCCGGGTCGCCGGCACCGAGCCGGTCCCCGGCGACGGCCCGGAGGTCGAGCCGCTGCTCACGGTCCGCACGACGACTGCCGGCCTGCACGTGGCCGAGCTGCCCACCCGGGCGTACGCACCAGCCGGGCCGCCGTTGCTCCCCGCGGTGCGCGCTCTCGTCGCCGAGTACGCCGAGCAGCGCCGCGCGTCCCGCGCCGGCACCCCGGAGAGCATCGTGGTCCTGACCGGCTCGTCCGCGCCGCAGCACTCGATGATCAACATGCCGCACGTCCCGCCCACCGCGGACCGGCACCCGGCCGACAACGCCGCGAGCTGGCCGGCGCCGAACTCCCGCCGCCTCGTGGCCGGCTCGGACCGTCAGCGCGGTGGGGCGATCCCCGGTAATCCCGGGTTCGTCGAGCGCCGTCGCGGGGAACGCCGGCACGGCGAGCGGCGGCACGCCGACTTCGGCGCCGATCGCCGGTTCGCGGGTGTCGCCAACCGGCGGGCCGACGGGGAGCCCTTCACCCGGCGGCGGTGGCGGGACAACCGGGTCGAGGCCGAGGCGGGACAGCGCCGGGTCCAGGGACGCCCCAACCTGCGCGTGATCAACGGCGAGGCGACCGGGCCGGCCGGCCCGCGCACCGGCGGGCACCTGCACGCCGTACCCCGCCCCCGCCAGCCCTGACTTCGGTGTGGAGCCGGGTGCGCGGCGCGCCCCGGCTCCGCACATCACAGGCTCACGCGGAGTGGGAGCGCAGGCGCGGCAGGATCTCGCCGGCGTAGAGGCGCAGGAAACGCTCCTGATCCGGCCCCGGCGCGTGGAACACCAGGTGCTTGAAGCCCATGTCCAGATACTCCGCGACCTTGGCCACGTGCTCCTCCGGGTCGGACGAGACGATCCACCGGGTGGCGGTCCGCTCCACCGACAGCGCGTCCGCCAGGCGCTGCATCTCGATCGGGTCCTCGACGCCGGTCTTCTCCTCCGGCGACAGGGCCAGCGCACCCCAGTAGTGGGTGTCGTTGCGCGCCTGCTCCAGGTCCGCGTCGAAGGACACCTTGACCTCGATCATCAGGTCCAGGTCGTCGATCTTGCGACCCGCCTTCTCGGCGCCCTCGGTGACGGCCGGCAGCAGCGTGTCGGTGTAGAGCCCGTGCCCCTTGCCGCTGGTGGTGATGAACCCGTCGGCGATCCGCCCGGCCAGCCGGGTCGCCGCCGGGCCGGACGCGCCGATGTAGATCGGCACCGGCGAGGACGGCTTGTCGTAGATGGTGGCGTTCTCGGTCTTGTAGAACTGCCCCTCGTAGGTCACCCGGTCCTCGGCCCAGAGCTTCTTGATCAGCAGCACCGCCTCCTTGAGGCGGGCGAAGCGCTCCTTGCCGTCCGGCCACTCGGTGCCGAGCAGCACCTCGTTGAGCGACTCGCCGGAGCCGACGCCGAGGACGGCTCGGCCCGGCGCGAGGCAGCCGAGGGTGGCGAAGGCCTGGGCGACCACGGCCGGGTGGTAACGGAAGGTCGGGGTCAGCACGCTGGTGCCGATCAGCACCCGCTCGGTACGCGCGGCCAGCGCACCCAGCCACGGCAGGGCGGCCGGGGCGTGACCGCCGTCGTGCCGCCACGGCTGGAGGTGGTCGCTGACGAAGACCGAGTCGAAGCCGAGCTCCTCCGCGAGGATGCCGTACCTGAGCAGTTCAGCCGGCGCGAACTGTTCCGCCGACGCCTTGTACCCGAACCGAATCATGAAGGCAGCCTAACCCGCTGCGCGGTAGGCCTTCCCGGCCTCGGTGGGCGTCTTGCCGTCCCGGTACAGCCCGAAGTCCACGCTGTCCCCGACGGCCGGCAGACCGAACCAGGCGTACCGCTGGACGAACGAGCGCTTCTCCAGGCCGGCGGTGGCGCCCTTGATGAACCGGACCTTCTGCGCATCACTCGGATACTTCGGCGCACCACTGAAGTTGATCAGGCCGAACTCGGTGACCCAGATCGGTTTGCCGTACCGCTTGTGCACGGCGTCGACGTAGCCGAGGAACTGATTCACCGCGGCGGGACTGAAATCGGAGCCGTACCAGTGCAGGGCGATCGCGTCGACCCGCAGGCCCTTCTCCGCGGCGCCGGTCATGAACCGGTCGAGCCAGCCGCCGGGGGTGTCCCCGCCGAACGCGACGGCCGGGCTGACCAGCTTCATCCCGGTCGATTCCAGGCGCGGCCAGGCGGCCAGCGCGTCCTCGACGCTCATGTTCGACTGCTCGGCCAGGTCCGGCTCGTTGAAGCCGAGCAGCACGCCGTCACCCTCGGCCTTCGCCTGCTTGAGGGTGGCGTCGGTGACGTTCGCCTTGCCCCAGATCATCGGCACGAACTCGACACCGGCCGGGCCGGGCACCTCGTCGTCGTGCGGCGCCCACGAGTAGTACCAGGACGCGCCGACGTCCTTGAGCGCACCCTTCGACCCGGCGAACTTCCACACCCCGGCGCCCTTCTTCGCCGAGCGCTCGACCGGAGCGGGCGCGGCCGCGGACCGCGACGGGGAGGCCGGCACGGACCGTGAGGGGGAGGGCAGGGCGGAGGGCGACAGCGACGGCGCCGGCGATGCGGTGGGCGAGCTTGCCGGCGCGGCCACCGAGCGGGACACGGTGGGCGCGGCGATCACGGCGGCATTGACCGGCTCCGCCGGGCTTCGGTACGCGACGACAGCCGCCCCGCCACCGGCCACCGTGGCGGTTGCCAGCACGCCGACGAGCACCTTCTGCATCACCGCTCCACCCACTTTCGCCGTGGCCGACGCCGTGGTGGCGGCTTTCGCCGTACCGGAAAGGGCAGTGAGGGTGTCGGGCAGCGGGACCAGAGCCATGCCGGCCAGCAGCTTCTCGGCCGCGACCAGGTTCTGCCAGGCCGGCGCGCAGTGCCGGCAGTCGCGGCTGTGCCGCGCGATGCGCTTGCGCCAGAGCGGGCCGGGCCGGCCGTCCCAGGCGTCCAGCAGCACCATCAGGTCGGGGCAGCGGGGTGTGCGGTGCAGCGCCCGGACCACCGCGCGGGCGGTCTCGAGCTGCGCCTTCATCCGCTGGATGCGCACCGCGGCGTGCTGGCGGCCGACGCCGGTGGCCTCGACGATCTCGTCGCGGGTCAGTTCACCGGAGGCCTCCAGCCACCAGAGCGCGAGCAGCTCGCGGTATTCCTCGTCCAGCCAGCGGGTCGCCTCGGCGGTCTCCCGGCGCTGGCCGGAGAGCTCCAGGCGGGTGATCGCCAGGTCGGTGAAGTCGGCGCCGGGGTCGCTCAGCTCCGGGTCGAGCGGGACCGCCGCCGGCCGGGCCCGGAATCGTTCCCGCACCTGGCGCACCGTGATGGCGACCAGCCAGGACCGGAACGCCTCCGGCTCGCGCAGGTCGCCCAGGTTGCGCAGGACCCGCAGCATGACCTCCTGGACCACGTCGTCGACATCCGCGTGCCCCTCCAGCGCCCGACCGACGATCGTGTAGACCAGCGGCAGGTGCCCGGCCACCAGACGGTCCACCGCGGCCGGGTCGCCGGCCCGGGCGGCGATCACCGTCGCGGTGTCGGATTGTCGAGCCATGGTTCCGCCTTTCCTGGGCATGCACGTCTCCACCTGGCAAAGGAGACGGGCACAGCGACCATGGATAACACGTTTCGGGGAGAGCGTTCGAGCCTCACGGTTAGCGCAACGGTGGATCGGGCACAGAAGTGCCATGCGCATGTCGGTCCGGCTCAACCTTCCCCGCGAGGTGGACAGCGTCCCCGCCGTGCGCCGGCTGCTGCGTTGCGCACTGTCGGTCCTTCGAGTGGACCGCCAGGCCGGCGCCGATCTGGAGATCGCACTCACCGAGGCCTGTGCCAACGTCGTGAAGCACGCCACCGGAGCGGAAAGCTTCGAGGTGCATCTCGACGTGGGTCAGGATCGCTGCTCGATCGACGTGGTCGACGAGGGCGACGGCTTCGACCCGAGTGCGGATGCGGCCGCGTCACCGTCGCCGAACAGCGAGCGGGGCCGCGGTCTCTTCCTGATCAAGGCGCTCGGCGAGAACGTACGCATGCAGTCGAGCCCGCGCAGCGGAAGTCTGATCCACTTCGAGAAATCGTTCGCCTGAGGGTCCACCTCGCGCCGGATGGACCCGTAGGGTCTGTCCGGCGCAAAATTCGTTGCCGTATAACAAATACCTGCCGCCTGAGGAAGGAGTTGTGTCAGTGTCCGACCGCCCGGTCCCTCTCGGCGTCCTGCTGCGTTCCGCGCCACCCGATCGGCTCCCCGAGGTGGCCGCCGACCACCTGCGCCGCCATTACGGGGCGGAGCGGGTGGAGGTCTACGTCCCCGACCTGACACTCTCCTCCCTCTGTCCCCTGCTCGGCGAGCCGGGGCCGGACACCGAACCGGCCGTGCTGCGCTGCCTCGGCAGCCAGCGACCGGACACCCAGGCCACCGCGACCGGCGCCACCCGGCTGCACCTGCCGCTGAACTGCTGGGGTGAGCGGGTCGGCGTGCTGCGCCTGGACCTGCCGTCACGCCCCGAGCCGGAGCTCACCGAGGAGCTGGCGGCACACGCCGACGACCTGGCGACCGCCCTGCGCGCGGCCGGCACCGTCACCGACCGGTACCGGCGGGCCCAGCGGCGGGCGCGGCTCACCATGGCCGCCGAGCTGCAGTGGGACCTGCTTCCCGGTCGCTCCCTCGCGGACGAGCGCTTCCTGGTCGCCGGGCAGCTGGAGCCGGCGTACGACGTCCGCGGCGACCACTTCGACTGGTCGCTCGACGGTGACCGGCTCACCCTGACCGTCCTCAACGGCTTCGGGGACGGGATGGAGTCGGCCCTGCTCACCTCGCTGGCGGTCAACGCCATGCGCAACGCCCGCCGGTGCGGCGCCGACATCGTCGAGCAGGCCGAGCTGGCCTCCGACGCGGTGCACTCCCGGCACGGCGGCGGCGCCCACCTGTCGACCCTGCTCCTGCAGATCGACCTGGTGGCCGGCGCGGTGGCCGCGGTCGACGCCGGGTCGCCGCGCTGCCTGGTCGCCCGCCGCGGCGGGGTGGAAGCGGTCGAGCTGGAGCAGCAGCTGCCGTTCGGCATGTTCGGCGAGGCGCACTACGAGATCCAGCGCTTCGACCTGGAACCGGGCGACCGGCTGCTCGTGGTGAGCGACGGCGTGCACGAGGCCGCCCCTTCGGGCCGTCGCGCCTTCGGCGAGTCCGCCCTGCTCAGCGCACTTCGCCGGACGCGGCTCCAACCCGCCACCGAGGCGGTCGGTACCGTGATGCGGAGTCTGCGCGACTACCACTCCGGCGCGGAGCCGGAGGACGACGCCGTCACGGTCTGCCTGGATTGGCGGCGCTGAGTCCGGGGTAGAGGTACAGGCTCACGGGTCCGCGACTCTAACAACGGGGTAACGGCATGGAGCGCGCCACCGAAGTCGCCACGACGGTCGAAGCGTCGGTGGAGTCGCTGGTCGCCGTCCTCGATCGGGCGAGACTGGCGCAGAGCCCCGCCGTCCCGCCCGCCCAGCTGCGGGTGCTCACCATCGTGGCCGGCAACCGGCACACCAACATGAGCCGCCTGGCCGAGTCGCTGGGCGTGGTGCCGTCCTCCGCCAGCCGGCTCTGCGACCGGCTGGAGGCGACCGGCCTGCTGCGCCGGGTCGCCGACCCGCGCGACCGCCGCGAGGTGCGGCTGCTGGTCACCCCGGCGGCCCGGCGCCTGCTCGCCGATCTGCGGGAGCGCCGGCGGGTGGCGCTCGCCGACGTGCTCGACCGGATGCCCCCGGAGGCGCAGCAGGAGCTGGTCCGGTCCCTGCAGGCGTTCGAGGCCGCGGCGGCCGGCTTCAGGGACTCGCAGGACGGCCTCCGCTCCGCCGGCTGAGCCCGGTACGCTTCGCCGGTGCGTATCGGCATCGCGATCCTCCCCGACCAGCGCTGGGCCGAGTCGAGCCGGCGGTGGCGGCTCGCCGAGGAATATGGTTTCGACCACGCCTGGACCTACGATCATCTCGGCTGGCGCGACCTGGTCGACGGCCCGTGGTTCGACGCCGTGCCGACCCTGACCGCGGCCGCCACGGTCACCTCCCGGATCCGCCTCGGGACCTACGTGGCCACGCCGAACTTCCGGCACCCGGTGCACTTCGCCCGCGAGGCGCTCGCGCTGGACGACATCTCGGCCGGCCGGCTCATCCTCGGGCTGGGCGCCGGCGGCATCGGGTTCGACTCGGCGGTGCTCGGCGCCGCCGAGCTGACCCCGCGGCAGCGGGTGGACCGCTTCGCCGAGTTCCTGGAGCTGTTCGACCGGATCCTGGGCGCGCCGGCCACCACCTGGTCCGGTTCCTGGTTCTCGGCGGTGGACGCCCGCAGCACACCCGGCCCCGTCCAGCAGCCCCGGCCGCCGTTCGTGGTCGCCGCCAACGGCCCGCGGGCGCTGCGGCTGGCCGCACGGTTCGGCACCGGCTGGGTCACCACCGGCGAGCACAACGTGGAGACGCCCGAGCAGTGGTGGCGTTCGGTCGCGGAATACCGGGACCGGTTCGAGGGCGTGCTGAACGCCGAGGGCCGCCCGCGCGACTCGATGGACCGTTACCTGAATCTGGACACGTCGCCGCTCTACTCGATGAGCAGCGTGGACGCGTTCGAGGACGCGGTCGGCCGGGCGGCGGAACTCGGGTTCACCGACGTCATCACGCACTGGCCGCGACAGTCCAGTTGGTACACCGGGGACGAGAAGGTGCTCGAGGCGGTGGCCGGGAAGCTTCCCCGGCTCCGGGGCTAGCTTTTATCGGCACCTATTAGCCGGTGCCATTCCAATTCGGACGCGCGAGATTTCACCGACAGTTATCGCTTCGTGTCGCACGGAGATCACCGGCGCGGGTGCGCCCCGTGCCGGTGGCGCGGCACCGGCACGGCCGCATCGGGCGAATCAGCGACTGTGCGCCGCCCGGTACGCGTTGCTGACCTCCTGCGGAATTCGGCCCCGCTCGGAGATTTTGTGCCCGTTCCGGATCGCCCACTCGCGGATCAGCCGGTTCTCGTCGCGCGAACCCGCGGTCCGCACCGGTGCGCCACTGCGGGACGCGATCCGGCCGGTGGTCCGGCCCAGGCGAGTCCCCGCGTTGATGTACGGGTCCAGAGCCTTACGCAGCTTTCCGGCATTGGCCTCGGAAAGGTCGATCGTGTAGCTGACGCCGTCGAGGCTGAACTCAACGGTCCGATCCGCCTTCTTGCCGTCCAGATCGTCGATCAGGGTGGTGATTACCTGCCGCGCCATAACGACTCCCGAGAGAAATTAATCAACCGCGCCCAGTCTGGCTCGCCACCCGCGTACTGCGCAACTCCCCGCCGCGATCCGGCAATTCTTTCCAGCGCCTTATCAGAATAGGGACACCGGTATTAGTGCGGGAATCCTCGGCAAAGCCCGGTTGGCCGACGGGCCGGGGTTCACGTTAGGGTCGGCGCCATGCAGGACGAGCAGGCCGCCTGGCGGGAGCAGCAGCGGCGGGCGGTGGCCGGCCGCGCCGCGGCGCTGGAGGCCGACCGGGCCGCGGAGGCCCGCAAGGCCGCCGGGCTGCTCGACGACTTCGTCCGCCGCGCCGCCGAGCGTGGGCTCGAGCCGCACACGCTGACCGCCCGCACGCTCGACGGCCGCTCCACCTACAGGACGACGGTCCGGGGTTGGTACCTGAAGTCGGACCGCTCGGTGGCGGTCGGCGAGGACGGGGAGTACTACATCCTGACCGTCCCGGCCTCCCTGCGTGCCCGGTTCGCCGGCGCCGACCTCTCCCCCAGCATGCCCCGGATGATCGTGGGCGCGGGCGGCGGGGACGGCGAGCCGATGCCGCTGGCACAGTTGCTCGACCGGCGCCTGGAGGCGGGAGCTCGCTGGCCGTGACCCGGATCCTCGCGGCACTGGCCGCAACGCTGTTCGCCGTCCCCGCGGCCGCGCTGCCCGCCTCCCCGGCTTCCGCCACCCTCACGGCCGGCGAACCCGCCCACGCGGCCGGTGAATCTGCCCTCGCCGCCGGCCAACCCGCCCTCGCAGCCGGCCAACCCGCCCTCGCAGCCGGCCAACCCGCCCTCGCAGCCGGCCAACCCGCCCAGGCCGTCGGCCAACCCGCCCAGGCCGTCGGCCAACCCGCCCACGCGGCCG
>NZ_JBEZZB010000157.1:15409-24145 GCF_040638955.1 Actinoplanes sp. NPDC024001 | reverse complement strand
CCGACGGTCAGCGTCGAGCGGGTGTCGTAGGAGTTCACGCGCGGCACTCGGCGGCCGGGCACGCCGGGCACATGCCGGTGCCGGCGGCGGCCGGCCGCTACTGCCCGTGCGGCCGGACGGGGCACGCCGAGGCCGTGGCGTCCGGGCCGGCCATGACGGCCCGCTACGGCGGCGGGACGGGGCTGCCGGAGATCGTCACCCGGGCCGGTGACGGTGACCTGCGGGCCACCATGGTGCTGGCCGAAGGCGCGACCGCGCTCGGGCAACTCGTCGGCGGGCTGGTCAACCTGCTGGACCCGGAGATCGTGCTGATCGGCGGGGGAGTGGCCGAGTGCGGCGGCGCGTGGTGGGAGACGCTCTGCGCGACCGCCCGGGCCGAACTGCTGCCGCCGGTGGTCGGGGTGCCGATCCGGCACGGGCGCCTGGGCGGGTCGGCGGCGATCCTCGGGGCGGCCCGGCTGGCGTGGGAGGCGCGGTGAACCCGATGCTGGCCGCGCTGCGCGGGACGTTGATCGTCTCCTGTCAGGCGTATCCGGGTGAGGCGCTGCGGGACCCGTACACGATGCGGGCCATGGCGGCGGCCGTGGCCGCCGGTGGGGCGGCCGCGATCCGGGCGCAGGGCCTGGAAGACATCCGGGCCATCAAAGCCACCCTCGACCTGCCGGTGATCGGGTTGTGGAAGGACGGTGACCAGGGCGTCTACATCACACCGACGGTCGGGCACGCGGTGGCGGTGGCGGAGGCCGGCGCGGACATCGTGGCGATCGACGCGACCGACCGGCCGCGACCGGACGGGCGGAGCCTCGCCGAGACGGTGGCGCTGTTCAAGCAGCGCACCGGGCGGCTGCTGATGGCTGACGTGTCGACGGTCGAGGAGGGCCTGGCGGCGGCCCGGGCCGGTGCCGACCTGGTCGGCACCACGCTGGCCGGGTACACGCCGGCGCGGCCGCGCACGCCGGGGCCGGACCTGGATCTGGTGCGGGACCTGGCCCGGTTGGTCGACGTCCCGGTGCTGGCCGAGGGGCGGATCCACACACCGCAGCAGGCGGCCGCGGCGATGCGGGCCGGGGCGTACGCGGTGGTGGTCGGCACCGCGATCACCCACCCGACCAGCATCACCCGGTGGTTCCGTGAGGCCATCGCCGGCTGACGTGTCTGAAACTGTTCGGTGCTTGTCGTTCCGGACACTGGCGGCGGTCTCCGGCCCGCGGAAAGATCTTCCGTAACTTCAAGAAAGCGGGAGAACAACATGGGAACCAACCGGACTGTGGCGGTGTTCGGGGCGTACGGGCACACCGGCCGATTCCTGGTCGCGGAGCTGCGCGAACGCGGATATGTGCCGCTGCTGGCCGGCCGTGATCAGCAGCGGCTGCAGGCGCTGCGGCAACCCGGGGAAGAGGCCCGGCCGGCGTCGGTCGACGACCCGGCCTCCCTCGACCGGGCGCTGGCCGGCGCGGCCGCGGTGATCAACGCGGCCGGGCCGTTCGCCTCGACCGCCGGGCCGGTGATCGAGGCGGCGCTGCGCGCCGGTATCCCCTACGTCGACGTGGCCGCCGAGATCGAGGCGAACGTGGACACGTTCGCCCAGTACGGCCCGGCGGCCCGGGCGGCGGGCACGGTGGTGGTGCCGGCCATGGCGTTCTACGGCGGGCTCGGCGATCTGCTGGTCACCGCGGCGATGGGCGACTGGGCGGCGGCGGACGAGGTGGACATCGCCTACGGCCTGAGCAGCTGGCAGCCCACGGCCGGGACGGTCAAGTCCGGGACGGTCTCCGGCGAGCGGCGCGGTGGCCGCCGGGTTCGCTACAGCGGCGGGCAGCTGGAATACCACGACGACGCGCTGCCCACTCAGGAGTGGGAGTTCCCCGAGCCGCTCGGCACGCAGACCGTGATCGGCGAGTTCAGCATGGCCGACATCGTCACCGTCCCCAGCCACCTGGCGGTGCCGGAGGTGCGCACCCACATGGCGGCCAAGGCGGCGGCCGACCTGTTCGCCCCGGACGCCGCGGCGCCGACCGCGGTGGACTCGCGCGGCCGGTCGGACCAGACGTTCGTGGTCGACGTGGTGGTCCGCGCCGGCGAGGCCTCGCGGCGGGTGGTCGCCACCGGTCAGGACATCTATGCGATCAGCGCGCCGCTGGCGGTGGAAGCCGTCGACCGGATCCTCACCGGCCGGATGCGCGGCACCGGCGTGCTCTCGGCGGGTGCGGCCTTCGACGCTCCGGACTTCCTGGCGGCCCTCTCCGCGCACCTGAAGGTGCACAACCCGGCTGCCGCTCGCGACTGACGCGGGGCGCGGACCCTCGTGCCGCTGACCGGAACGGCGGCGGCAACCGTCCGAAATCTGATGGACGCGGTCCGGCGGCGGCGTCAATCTGAACGGGGGCAGGTCGGCCGCTGATTCCGGGGCCGTCGGGAAGCCCGGTCGGTCGCCTGCCGCCCGGAGGTCCGCCGTGCCGTTCCGAGTCCTCGCCGCACCGACCGGTCTGGTCGGTCGCGAGCCAGAACGCCGGGCGCTCTCCACCATGGTGGAGTTCGCCCGCGCCGGGCGGGGTGGCGCGATGGTCGTCGCCGGCGAGCCGGGCATCGGGAAGACGGCGCTGCTGTCGCACGCGATGGCCGCCGCCGGGGACGCGACGGTGCTCGCCACGACCGGGCTGGAGTCGGAGGCGTCGCTGCCGTACGCGGCGCTCGGCGACCTGCTGCAACCGCTGCTGGGCCACCTCGACGTGCTGCCCCCGCCGCAGGCGCACGCGCTGCGGGCCGCGCTGGCGCTGGAGGACCACGACGGCGAGGCCAGCCGATACGCGGTGTGCATGGCCACGCTCGCCCTGCTGACCGCCGGCCCCGGACCGATCCTGGTGCTGGTCGACGACGTGCAGTGGATCGACCGGCCGTCGCTGTCGGCGCTGCTGTTCGCGGCGCGGCGGCTCACCGCGGACCCGGTGGCCATGCTGCTGGCGGTTCGGGACACCTCGCTGGACCTGGTGGAGGCCGCGCAGCTCGACGTCCTGCGGATCACCGGCCTGGACGGGGACGCCGCCCGGCGGCTACTCGGCATGCTCCGCGAGGGCCGGCTCTCGCCGGCCGTCGCCGAGGAACTGTGGCGGGCGACCGGCGGCAACCCGCTCGCGCTCGCCGACATCTGCGGCGCGCTCACCGACGACCAGCTGACCGGCGCGGCCGCGCTGCCCGAGCCGCTGCCGGTCCGGGCCGGCCTGCAGCGCGCCTTCGCGGACCGGATCACCGTGCTGCCCGAACCGGTCCGGACCGCGCTGCTGGTGGTCGCGCTCAGCGCCTCCGCCGCGCCGGAGGGACTGTGCACGGCCCTCGACCTGCTCGGGGTCGGCCGCAGCGCGCTTACCGAGGCGGAGCAGGCGGGGCTGGTCCGCCAGGAGGGCGGCCGGGTCGCCTTCGCCCATCCGCTGCTGCGCACCGCGGTGCAGCGCACGGCCGGGCTGGCCGAGCGGCGCCGCGCCTACGAGGCCCTGGCGGCCACCGCCTCCGGCGGGGAACGTGCCTGGTATCTGGCGGCCGACGTCCTCGGCCCCGACGAGCAGGCCGCGGCGGCGCTGATCCGGGCGGCCGACGAGATGCGGCACCGGACCGGGCACGCCGAGGCGGCCCGCGCCCTGCACCGGGCGGCCGAGCTGACCGCGGACCCGGACGGCCGGGCCCGGCTGCTGCTGGCCGCCGCCGACGACGCCCAGCTGGGCGGCGGGCTGACCGACGCGGCGGTCTGGCTCAATCAGGCCCGCTCGCTGGCGATCGACCCGCTGCTCGGCGCCGACATCGCGCTCGCACAGGGGCACGCCCTCTCCCGCCGCGGGACGCCGGCGATCGCCCAGCGGGTGCTCGCCGACGCCGCGGAGGCGATCTGGCCGGCCGACCCGCGCCGCGCGTCCGAACTGCTCATGGCCGCGGTGGAGCCGGCCCTCACGGAAGGCCGCTATCAGGACGCCCTCGGCTACGCGCGCCGCGCCGCGGATCTGACCGCCGACGACCCGGCCGCCGCCCAGGTGGTCCTCGCCGAGATCCTGCTCGTCACCGGCGACGTGCCCGCGAGCCGCGCGCTGTTCGACCGGCACGAGGCGTACGTCAAATCCCTGCACCCGGTCGCCGCCGCCGGCGCGCTGTCGCTGGTCGGCCTGTGCCGGGCCTGGCTGGAGGACTATCCCGCCGCTGTCGGCGTGCTCGCCGACGTGGTCGGCGCGGCCCGGCGGGCCGGCGCCCTCACCGCCCTGGTGCGGGCCCTCGCCTACGACGCCGAGGTCCGGCGCTACACCGGGGACTGGCTGGTCGGCTACGTCCACGCCGAGGAGGCGCTCCGGCTGGCCCGGGAGCTGCGGGAGGTGGCCGTCCTCGGCTTCCTCTCGGTCACGCTGGCCCGCTACGACGCGGCCCGTGGCCGGCGCGGGCTCGCCGAGGAGCGCCTGGCCGAGGCCGGCAGCATCGCCGGCCCGCTCGGCACGCCGGGCCTGCTCCCGCTGGAACGCTCCGCCCGCGGCCTGCTGCACCTGGTCGCCGGGGAGTACCCGGAGGCGATCGCCTGCCTGGAGGGGATGCGCGAGTTCGTGGCCTGCGCCGGCCCGGCCGATCTCGACTTCCTGCCGTGGTGCGCCGACCTGGTCGAGGCGTACTGGCGGGCCGGTTACCCGGACCAGGCCCGGGAACGGCTGGCCGAGCTGGCGGCGCGCGCGGTGGCCAGCGAGCTGCCCGGGCGCCAGGCGCTGGTGGCGCGCTGCCGGGCGATCACCACACCGGACCCGCGTGCCGCCGAGGTGTACTTCCGGGAGGCGATGCGCCGGCACCGCGAGCGGCCACAGCCGTTCGAGATGGCCCGGACCGCTCTGCTGATGGCCACCACGGCGCGCGGCACCGGCGGGCGGGCGGACCGCCGGTCGCTGCTGCGCGAGGCGCTGGTGATCTTCGAGCGGCTGGACGCGCAGCCGTACGCCCGGCAGGCGGCCGCGGAGCTGGCGGCCGGCGGCGAGCCGGTGGCGGACCGCCGGAACTCGCCGCTGAGCCTGCTCACCCCGCAGGAGCTGCAGGTCGCCCAGGCGGTGGCGAACGGGATGAGCAACCCGGAGGTGGCGGCCACCCTGTTCATCTCCCGCAAGACCGTGGAGAGCCACCTGTCCAGCGCCTACCGCAAGCTCGGCGTGCAGTCCCGCACCCAGCTGGTACGCCGGCTGCTCGCCCTCGACGGTCAGGACTCCGGCGCCGGGTCGGGCAGGCTCGGCAGGACCGTGGGGTCGGCGTAAGCGGCCACCACCAGCACGCGTAACCGGGCCAGGAAGGGACCGTCCCGGTCGGCGTGCCGGCGCACCGCGGCGAGGAGATCCAGCACCTGCGCGGCCGACGCGCGCTGCGCCAGGACGGCGGCGAGCGCCCGCCGCCCGGCCGGATCGTCCCGGAGCCGGGCCTCGACGGTCGCCGCCAGCTCGTCGCGCCGCGCCCAGCCCTCACCGGACGTCTCACCGGGCGCGAGCAGGCGCACGGCGACGGAGGAGAGGAACGTCGTGTCGGTCATGGCCCGCCACCTCGGGGAGACACCGTCCACTATGAGGCCCGTGGGAGCGCGCCGCCTCCGGGAGGTCCCGCGCACAGACGCGGGAGTTCCCGGAGGCGCCGGCCACCCGGCGGGCGGCAGCATCGCAGACATGACGTACGGGCACCGCGCCGCGGAGGCCGGCCATCGGCGGCTGAACGCCGAGGCGGCGGCCGCCGTGGGTCTTCCGGCGGTGATGCGCCGGGGAGCCGGCGACCGGCACGTCCGGATCGCCATCGTGGACGGCCCGGTCCAAGACCATCCGCTGCTCGACCAGGCCCCGATCGTCTCGCTGCCTGTTCCGGAGCCGCCCGGAGCCGACGACGGCGCCCGTGCCCACGGCACCTTCGTGGCCGGCATCCTCGCCGCTCCCCGCGGTTCGGCGGCACCGGCGATCAGCCCCGGCTGCACCCTGCTGGTGCGCCCGATCCGCACCGGCGCCGCAGCCTCGCTCCCGCCGGCGCCGGACCGGCTCGCCGACGCGATCCTCGACTGCGTCCGGGCCCGGGCCGACGTCATCAACCTCGGCCTGGTCCTCTCCGCACCGGCGGACCGGGCCGGGCGCCTGGCCGAGGCGCTCACGCTGGCCGCCCGGCAGGGCGCCATCGTGGTGGCGGCCGCGGGGGACGAGCGGACGCCCGGCGGCTCGGTGGTCTCCCGCCACCCGTGGGTTCTTCCGGTGGTCGCCGCCGGCCTGTCCGGGGCGCCGCTGTCCACCGCGGCTCTCTCCGCCTCGACGGGGCGCCGGGGCGTGGCGGCACCCGGGCGGGTGGCGAGCCTCGGGCCGGACGCCGGCCTGCTGGTCCGCACCGGATCCAGCTTCGCCGCGGCCGTCGTCACCGGTGTGGTGGCGCTGCTGCGGTCCCTGGTGCCGGCGGCTCCGGCGGCGGCTGTGCGTGCGGCGGTGGCCGCCACGGCGCCCCGCGGCCGGTCGACCGTGCCGCCGGTGCTGGACGCCGCGGCCGCGTACACCCTGCTCACTTCCGGGCAGTCCCGTCATTTCCCGCTCAGCAGGAGTTTTCGCCATGCCTGAAGCTCACCGGCGGCCGCCGCGGGTGGTCCGCCTTCCGGGATTCGTGACCGACGAGCCGGTGGGGCTCGGCGATGTCATCAAGCGCGCCACGGCACTGGCCGGGGTGCGGCCGTGCGGCGGCTGCCAGGCCCGGGCCGCGCGTCTCAACAACTGGTTGGCGATCGGCGGCCGGGGTTCCGGCACGCCCGGATCCGAGGCGAGGTGAGCATGTCCGACGACCCGCAGGACGGCAGGCAAGCCACGATGAGCATCGCCACCGCGGAACCGGAGCCGGGCGGTGGGGCGGCGTTCGCTCCGTCGTACGTCTTCGCGCTCGGCCAGATCGTGCCACGGTTCCCGACCGTCTCGGTGGAACGCGAGTTCGCCCAGGCGGTGGGCCGCGGGGACACCGAGGGACTGACCGACGCCCAGGCCCGGCACCGGGTCCTGTCCGCCCGGGAGAACCGCTATCTGGTCCGCCAGCTGTGCTGGACGTTCGTCATCGAGGGCCTGGAGAACTACGTCCTGCTCCCGAAGGACCCGGGTGACTACGAGCTGCTCGCCGAGGCGGTGCGCGCCGAGCCGGACCGCAACGACCTGGACGTCGTCATCGGCCAGCTGGGGCCCGCGGCGCCGCCGCAGGTCTGTGGTGGCCTGACCCTGCCGATCGTCTTCTTCGACCAGCTCTACTCGTTCGACCGGGACTCGCTGCTGTCGGCCATCCCGCGCCCGGAGGGCGAGGACGCGCCGAGCGAGGAGCAGTTCCACGCGACGGCGGGGGAGCTGTTCGACCGGATCATGCAGGTGGCCGACAACGCCGGTGTCACCGGCGAGCACCGTGCCCTCAACTACCTGGCGTCACGTTACGACGCGGTCTACACCCAGACCGCGCGGGCCCATGCCGGCAACGCCTCGCTGTCCAGCGTCGACGTCCGGCGGTCCCGGCTGGCCGGCGTCCGCGACATCGTCGACGTCGTCTTCACCTACACGCACCGGACCACGGACGTGGTGGACAAGTACTTCGTCCGCGTGGACGTCACCGAGGAGTTCCCGTTCCTGGTGACCAAGCTGTCGCCGTTCTACGAACGCTGAGGAGGAACTCATGGCAGTTCCAGGGTTCACCGCGACGCTCTCCTTGCCGTACGCCGGGGTGGCCCCGGTACTGACCCTGGCTCAGGGAACCCGGGCCGAGTGTGTCGCCGCGTGCATGGATGCCTGCCAGTCGGCGGGTGGTCTCGCCCGCGAGTGCGTCGGGCCCTGCCGCGCCGAGTGCGCCGACCTCGGCGGTGGCGGCAGCGGTGGCGGTGGCGGCGGCACGCCTCAGCCGCTGCCGACCTGTTCGAGCGGCGACATGTGCTACAGCCCGGCGAGCGGGATCACCTGCGGCTGCCAGCCCGGCCAGACGTGCGCCAGCCGCTGCACCACCCGGCGCGACTGCCGGGTCCGGCCGGAGCTGTGCCTGATCGTGCCGTTCCCGCTGTGCCTGGTGCCGCAGTGCGAGGTGACGCGGCTCTGCTCGGTCGAGATGTACTGCCAGTGATCACCCGGTGGGAAGGAGAAACCGATGCTCCCCTCGTTCACGGCCGCCAGTGGCCTGCTCGCCGCACCGCGGGCCTTCAGCTGCCCGCCCGCGGGCCTGTGCGACAAGGCTTCCCGGTTCTGCCGGACCGGCACCGAGCAGCCCTGGTGCACCATCCTCGACCGGTGTTTCGACTGTGCGGCCCCGGAGCCGGTCTGCGTGCCGACCGTGACCTGCCGGCCGGATCCGGCGGGGCCCGCCGGGTGCCAGATCTGCGTGCGCGAGAACTGCGACGGCACCGGAGCGCTCTGGCATACCTGCTGAGCCATCCACGACGGTAAGGAGGGGCCGGCATGCCCTGGTCGCACCATTCGCCGATCGGCCACCCGTTCGACGCCGACTTCGACTGCAGCGGTCTGGACGTCGCCGCGAAGTTCGCGATCCATGGCGATTTCGACGGTGACGGCCGTGATGAGATCGCGGTCGCGCCGGACACGCCGTCCAACGCCTTCTGGGTGATGGATTTCGACCCGGCTGCCGGAGCGTGGGCGCACCTCAGCCCGCTGCCGGACCATCCCCTGGAAGCGGATTTCGTCAGCGTGGGGCTGCAGCCCGCGGTGAAGCTGGCGGTGGCCGGTGATGTCGACGGTGACG